>JBKEBV010000099.1:0-16782 GCA_047973315.1 Propioniciclava sp. | reverse complement strand
GCTCAGTCGAGCTGGCGCCGGGCGGCTCCCTTGTCGGCCGACAAAGCCAGCGAGGCGTAGATCTTCAGCGCGTTGCTGACGTTGCGTTCGCGGTCGACCGGCTTCCAACCGGCAGCGTCCTGCTCGGTGCGGCGGCGCTCCAGTTCGGCGTCGTCGACCTCGACGTTGATGCTGCGGTCCGGGATGGAGATGGAGATGATGTCCCCGTCGCGGATCAGTCCGATGGCCCCGCCAGCAGCCGCCTCGGGAGAGATGTGGCCCAGGCTGAGCCCGGAGGAACCACCCGAGAAGCGGCCGTCGGTGATCAGCGCACATTTCGGACCGAGCCCGACGCCCTTGAGGTAGCTGGTCGGGTACAGCATCTCCTGCATCCCCGGACCCCCCTGGGGCCCCTCATAGCGGACGACGACGACGTCACCGGCCTCGATGGTGCCGCCCAGGATCGCCTCGACGGCCTGCTCCTGGCTCTCGGTGACCTTCGCCGGCCCGCGGAAGACCCACTGGTCCTCGGGGACGCCGGCCGTCTTGACGATGGCGCCGTCCACGGCGATGTTCCCCTTCAGCACGCCCAGTCCGCCGTCAACGGTGTAGGCGTGCTCGACCGAACGGATGCAGCCGGCGGCGGCGTCGGTGTCGAGGTCGGCCCAACGGTTGGTGGAACTGAACGCCTCGGTGGTGCGCACCCCGCCGGGAGCGGCGTACCACAGGTCGAGCGCGTCCGCGTCGACCTTTCCGCCCCGGACGTCCCAACGATCAAGCCAGGTGTCCAGAGAGTCGGCGTGCACGGCGTGAACGTTCTCATCGAGCAGTCCGCCGCGACGCAGTTCGCCGAGGATGGCGGGCATGCCACCGGCGCGGTGGACATCCTCCATGTAGTAGGTCGTGGTGTTGGGGGCGACCTTGGACAGGCACGGAGTGACCCGGCTGAGGGCATCGATGTCGTCCATGGTGAAGTCGACCCCGGCCTCGCGGGCCGCGGCGAGAATGTGCAGGACGGTGTTGGTCGAGCCACCCATGGCGATGTCGAGACGCATCGCGTTGCTGAACGCCTCTTTGGTGGCGATCGAGCGCGGCAGCACCGAGGCGTCATCGTCGTCGTAGCACCGGCGCGCGAGGTCGACGGCAAGCCGGCCGGCCTCCAGGAACAGGCCTTTGCGGGCCGACGCGGTCGCCAGCGTTGAGCCGTTGCCGGGCAGGGACAGGCCGAGCGCCTCGGTGAGGCAGTTCATCGAGTTGGCGGTGAACATGCCCGAACAGGAGCCGCAGGTCGGGCAGGCGTTCTGCTCGATGGCGGTGATCTGCTCGTCGGAGACCGATGAGTCGACAGCCTTGACCATGGCGTCGATGAGGTCGAGCCGGGTCTCATCGGGAGCGCCGGAGACGACACGTTCGCCGAGGATGCGGCCGGCCTCCATCGGGCCACCGGACACGAAGACGGTCGGAATGTTGAGTCGCAGCGCGGCCAGGAGCATGCCCGGGGTGATCTTGTCGCAGTTGGAGATGCACACCAGGGCGTCGGCGCAATGGGCATTCACCATGTACTCCACCGAGTCAGCGATCACCTCGCGGCTGGGCAGCGAGTAGAGCATGCCGTCGTGGCCCATGGCGATGCCGTCATCAACGGCGATGGTGTTGAACTCCTTGCCCACACCGCCGGCCTCGGCGATCGCCCCGGCGACGAGTTGTCCCATGTCCTTGAGATGGACGTGGCCGGGCACGAATTGGGTGAAGCTGTTCGCGATCGCGATGATCGGCTTGCCGAAGTCCGATTCGCCCATCCCGGTGGCCCGCCACAGCGCCCGCGCTCCGGCCATATTGCGACCGTGCGTGGTGGTGCGGGAACGAAGCTGACCCATCGCGTCCTCCTTGTGACCTTCAGGCGCGCCCAGCCTAATGCGGCGGCCGCGGCATTGCCGAGAGCGCCCACCAACTCAGAGCAGGTAGAGCTGGCGGACGATGGCGAAGAGGGCAACCGTGAGGATCGCGATGATCTCCCAGGCCAGGATCCGTCGCTCCTCCCGCAGCGACGAGCGCACCTCGTCGTCGTGGCGCGCCAGTGGGTCGATGGTGTCAGCGGCGGCCTGCAGCACGGCTGCCGGGGCGGCCGACCGGTGGAGCAGGTCGGATGCCGGGTCGGCCAGGAGCCGACGGGCGCGCGGTTCGTCGGGTTCGTCGCCGTCAGCCGGCCGGCCGGGCGGGCCGATCGGTACGGTCCGGTCGATCAGCCGGCGCGGTCGGTAGGGCGGTTCCTCCTCCGGTGCGGCAGGGCGATCCTGCGGGTCGGCCGGCACCGGACCGGCTGGGGTCCCGGTCATCGCGGGAGCGCCACCTTTCCGGTCTTGACGGTCTTGTCCCAGGACATCTCCGCGCCGCGCGCCTCGTAGATGTAGGAGGTGAAGGTGACCGCGCACAGCAGTGGGCCGTACCCGCCGAGGTAGACGAACAGCGGGCTCAGCCAGGCACGGCCGAGTTCCTCGGCCTTCTTGCCCAGGTAGGCCACCGGCATGCACAAGGCCAACCAGGAGTAGGCGATAAGGACGACCATGGTGGTGGTGACCCCGCTCCAGTGCAGGCCGGTGAGATCGCCCCAGGTGGCCACCAGCCAGCCGAAAACTCCCGGAGCGCAGGTGTAGGCGATGATCAGGACCGAGACCAGCCCCGGGAAGGCGATCGCCTCCTTCCAGGAGCGCCGTGCCGTCGGCGGGTCGATCGCCAGCGCGAACGTGGTGATGAACACGTAGCACAGCGCATTGATGATCCACAGCTGGTGGAAGACGGACCAGGCGAGTTCGGCATCGGCGAAGAACAGCGTCAGCAGGGCGAGTGAGGACATGATCATGAAGACGGGCAGCAGGAACAGGCAGAACCACAGCACGGCAAAGGTGAAGCTCCCGAGCCGGTGGCCCTGGTGGGGTCGGAACCACAGGTGCTTGAACCGCCGGGTGACCTGGACATTGCCGCGCGCCCAGCGCAACCGCTGCTTCCAGAGGCCGACGATGTCGTCGGGTTCCTCGGCCCACACCGTCGCATTGCCGTCGAAGACGACCCGCCGGCCCGCGATCTGGGTGCTGAACGTGGTGAAGGTGTCCTCGGCGAGACTGCTGGTGTCGATCTGGCCACCGATCGCCTCCAGGTTCTCCCGGGAGTGCAGTTGGGCACCCCCGGCCAGGCAGGCGAGCACTCCCAGAACGTTCTGCGCCCGGCGGGCGGCGGCCTGGGCGGTCACATACTCGTAGGCGACGAAGCGCTGCAGGTAGTTGCCCGGCTGGCTCCCCTCCTTGATGTAGGCGGTGACCGCACCCACCTGCGGGTCGGCCAGGTGGCGGGTCATCTTGCGCAGGGAATCCGGTTCGTAGATGACGTCGGCATCCATGATCAGCAGTGCCTCCATCCACGCGTCGGCGAGAATCAGGCGCAGGCCATGGTTGAGGGTGTGCGCCTTGCCCTGGCCCCCCTTCTCCCGGCGCAGATGGACGACCTGTCCGGGATACTCGACCCCCTTGGCGATGACGACGTCGGGGGTGTCATCGGTGCTGGCGTCATCGACGACGTAGACCCGGAGCTTGTCGGCCGGATAGTCCAGCCCGACCAGCCGGTCGATCGACGCCCCGACGACGGCGCCCTCATTCCAGGCCGGGACGAGGATTGCGACGCGCGGCTCGTGATAGGCGGTGCGGTGGTAGTGGTGTCGGCGGGCGTGGACGCCGATGAGTGCGAACTGGTAGGTCGCCGCCACCACGGGCAGGGCCCCGAGAAAGACAATGACGATGAGAACCCACTCGCCGAGTGTCCAGACTGCCGCGAACACATCGGCCACCGACGGGCTCACGGGGCGATCTCATGGGCTGCCTCCGCAACATAGTCCCAGGCTGCGACGGCAGCGGCGGTGTGGGCGTCCGAGGACGGCACCAGTTCCACCCCCAGCGAGCAGAGGGTGCGAATCTGCTCGAACGTCGGTGTCCGCCAGCGTTCGTTGACCTCGATCACCGCACCGGCGGCCCGGACGGCGGCGGCCAAGTTCCGCAGCATCTCCGCGGTGACCTCACTGAGCGGGATGCCCGCCTTCGGCAGCACGCTGAACACGTGCCCCACCACCACCCGTTCGTGACAGAACACCGCGCGTGTCGTCGCCAGGACAAGGTCTCCGACGACATCGGCCACATGAGCCTCGCCCGCGGCGATCCGGCGGGCCATCTCGGCCGGCGTCACCGGTCCTCGACGGGTCGGGAACTGGTGGTCGGAGACCGTCACGATGTCGACCCCGCCCAGATCCTCGGGCAGATCGACCGAGCCGCTGACGTCGAGGATCTTCGTCTCGACGCCGGCGATGAGCTCGACGTCCGTCCTGCCCCGGTGGGAGGCGATCGCGGTCACATAGTCGGGAAGCCAGGTGGTCGACGACCGGACATGGTCGGTGAGGTGGAGCCGGGTCACGCCCCGGGCGGCGGCCGCCTCGACCATCTCAGCGATCGTGGCGGTTCCGTCCGAGGTGGTGGAGTGGGTGTGCCAGTCAGTGGAGAGGTCGAGCGGCTGGCTCATGACAACACGACCTCGTCGCGTCGATGGGCCGCGGTGTACTCACTCATCGGCACCACGATGTCGGCCAGATGCCGGACGAGGGCCACCTCGGTGAACTCGACCCGGTCGGGGATCGGTTCGCCCAGAACCTCCGCCAACGCCAGGTCGATCAGGTTGGCGCCGGCCGCCGCGGTGAGACTGAGCGATCCGGGCAGCCGCGGGTTCACCTCGAGCAGGGCCAGCGTTCCGTCGGAGCGACGACGCAACTGGATGTTCGCGATCCCGCGGACACCGGTCGCCTTGGCCACCTGGAGGGCGACGTCCATCGCTTCCAGGTCGCGGACGGTGCGCCCGGCGACGGCGACCCCGGAGTCGACCTTGTCCCGCACCCGGGGGACGACGGCGACCACCCAGCCGTTGGCACGGACGAAGACGTCGACGGAGAGTTCCTCCCCGGGAAGGTACTCCTGGATGAGGTGGGACCCGTCCAGCGGGACGCCCACCAGGTCCTCACCTCGGGCGATCAGGGTGACGCCACGTGATCCGCTTCCCCCCCGTGGTTTGACGATCATCGGATAGCTGATCGCGGTTTCCGGGGTGAGTACCTCGGTGGCGGGCACCGGGCAGTCGGCGGCCGCGCACACCTCCACCAGGAGGGCTTTGTCCAGGCAGACCTCCAGGGCGCGCTCGGGGGAGCAGATCACCTCGACGCCATCGGCGGCGAAGGTGTCCCGGGCCCGGGCGAGGGGTAGGAGTTCCACGTCGACGGTGGGGACGATGACGTCCACGGCGAACTCGCGGCACACCGACCGGACCGCCTCCACATAGGTGGGGTCCTCGCCGCGGGGCAGCAGCACCCGGTGGTCGGGCGGAACCATGTAGAGACCCGCGGCGTGCGGATCGATGTCGGCGGCGATGAACTCCACCTCCCGGCTCGCGAGATGCATGAAGCCGATGGCGGCAGGGCCGCCGACTCCGGTGACGAGAACGCGCAGGGTTCGTTCAGGCGCTGACACTGTGGACCTCCGGTCGATCGCGCAGAACCTCGAAGGGCTCCGCATAGGTTGTCTGGGCGAACCGGCCCCAGTAGCGGGCGGTTGCGGTGAGCATGTCCGGCTCGAGGTAGGCGCGGACCGAGGCCTGCGTCTCGAAGGCCGCGATGGCCTTCAGCTTGGGGCCGAGGCCGCCGGCGACCGGAATGAAGTGGGTCGGGCGGAACTCGATGGTGGAACTGGGCGACTGGTAGCAGTACACCCGGGGCACCTGTCGGGCGGCGACGCGGGTCGCCGCGTGCACCGCCCGGTGGTCCTGGTGCACGTCATTGGCCGAGTGCACGTATACGATGTCGGGATCCACCGAGGCGACCATCTCCTCGATGAGTTCGATGGTGGGCCCGTTCTCGGGGATCGCGGTGTCCTCCAGGTCGCACAGCACCAACGAGGCTCCGAGTAGTTCGGCCGCCTCGCGGGCCTCGGCCGTCCGTAGTTCCGGGTTGCCGCCCTTCTTGCCGTGGCTCAGGGTCAGCACGGTGACATGGTCACCCGATCCGGCGTGCTGGGCCAGGGTGGCGCCGGCGCCGATCTCGACGTCGTCGGGGTGCGCCCCGATGGCGAGAATGCGCCGGGTGTCGGCAGCGCGCGCTCGCACCGCCCGGTCGATGGCTGCGAACAGCACCTCACGCTTGAGTGGCTTGGTGAGGAAGTCGGCCACCGACGATCGGAGGGCCCGTACGGCGGCGTCGAGGCTGGGATAGGCGGTGACCAGCAGCATCGGCAGCCGCGGGTCGATGCGGTGGGCGATCTCCCCCAGCTGCAGTCCGTCGATGCCGGGCAGATGGAAGTCGGTGACCAGGACGTCGAAGCGCTGGTTCTCCAGCGCCTCCACGGCATCGGTCGTGGTGGTGCAGTAGGTCACCGCGTGGCTGGAATGGGAGGCGAACAGGTAGCGGTACAGGGTGAGCATGTCAGTCTCGTCCTCAACAACGAGCACCTTGATAACGGTCACACCACGATCATGGGAGGCGACGGTTGCAGCCCCGGTTGCGGCTCGGGTGCAGTTCGGGTGCAGGTTCGCCGGTCAGGCTTCCGGGGCGTCGAGCCGGTATCCGACACCCCGCACGGCGACCAGGGGCGATGCGTCGGCGTCGTCCCAGCCGAGCTTCTTGCGCAGCCGCAGCACGGCAAATTTGACCCGTTCGGTGCCGCCGGGGGACAGGTCGTCCCAGACCAGGGCGAGCAGCTGGGACTGGGTGAGCACCTGGCCCTGGTGTCGCAGGAAAACCGCGAGCAGGCGGAACTCCTGCGGGGTGAGCGTGACGGGTTCGCCGTCGACGGTGACCAGATGCCGCGCGGGGGAGAACTCGAGGTTGCCGAAGGCCATCTCCTCGGGAAGATAGTCGGCCCCACCGGCCCGCCGGAGCAGTGCCTCGACCCGGGCCAGGAACTCGTCGTTGTTGAAGGGTTTGGTGAGGTAGTCGTCGGCGCCGGCGCGCAGACCGCGGACCTTGTCGTCGTCGTGGCCGGCCGCGGTCAGCAGCAGCACCGGCACGGTGCTGACGTCACGGATGCGGCGCAGCACCTCCCACCCGTCGAGCTGGGGCAGCCCGATGTCGAGCACGATCAGGTCCGGACGGTGCAGGAAGGCGGCCTTCAGGCCGCTGACACCGTTGTCGGCATGCAGTGGGTCAGGGTAGGTCCGGCGCAGCAGGGTGACCAGCGCGAGCGCGATGTCGGGATCGTCCTCGATGACCAGGATCCGGGCCATCACAGCTCCTCGAAGGGCAACAGCACCGTCATGGTGGTGCCCACGCCTGCAGTGCTGTCGACGGTGATCTCACCGTGGTGCTCGGCGATGATGAGGCGCGCGATCGCCAACCCCAGCCCGGTTCCGCTCGGCGATTTCTGGGAACCCTCGGCGCGGTAGAAGGCGTCGAAGACGCGGGCGAGTTCCTCCGGGTCGATGCCCACTCCGGTGTCGGAGACGGTGACGCGCCAGGATCCGAGCGCGGGGTCGGGGAGCACCTTCACCTCGATGGTGCCGCCGGCGGGCGTGTAGGCGATGGCATTGCGGATCAGGTTGGTCGCCACCTGTTGCAGTCGGACAGCGTCCCCGCGCACCCGGGGACCCGGCTCGGAGGAGAAGCTGAGCGCGGTGGACGGATCTGCCACCTGCGGGCCCAGCTCGGTGACCACCTGGTTGACCAGCGCGGGCAGATCGACCAGACCGAGGGACAGGGGCAGCGTGTGCGACTCGAGTTTGGCCACCAGCAGCAGATCCTCGATCAGCCGCAACAGCCGCTGCGCATTGCGGAGAATGATGTCGATGAAGGAGCTCTGCTCCGCAGTCACCTCCGACGAGCTCGCCAGCAGGTCGGCGAAACTCACCACCGAGGTGAGCGGACTGCGGAGCTCGTGGGAGACGCGGGCGACGAACTCGTTCTTGAGCGAGGCGAGCTCCTCCAGGGACCGGTTCTGATCGGCCAGCAGCTGGGTCTCGAGGATCTGCTGGGTGATGTCGCGGTACACCCACAGATGACCGACGGGCCGGTTCCCGGACCGGATTGGGACGTAGTGCCGTTCGAGAGTCCCGCCGGTGGCCAGCGTCAGCTGCTCACCCAGGCGCGGCTCGCCCTCGCGGAGGGCTTCGTCGACGGCGGCCACAAAGGCGACCGGGTCGGCGAACAGGTGTTTGACGTCCTCGGCGGATCGGGCACAGTCGGCGCCGACCAGGTCCTCGGGGTTGACGGGAATGCCGAACATGTCGGTCATCCGCTGGTTGACCACCAGTAGGCTCCGGTTCTCATCCTCCAGCACGACTGCGGTGTCGAGATTGTTGATCAGTGCCCGCATCTGGGCGTTGCGATCCTCGAGTTGCTGGCGGCGTTGGCGGTCCGCGGTCACGTCCTCGGCGGTGATCAGGAACCCGCCGACCGCGGGCAGGTCGCTGAGGTCCTCGCCGACCACCTCACAGACCCGGTACCCCCCGTCGAAGGCTCGCAGCCGTAGGTCGGCCGGCTCTTCGAGCCCGGTTCCGCGCCGCATCGCCGCGATGAAGGCCTCCGCCTGATCGAGATCGTCGGGATGCACCAGGTCCAGGAACCCTGCCGGGAGGGTCTGCCCCTCGGCGTAGCCCAGCATCGCCGCCCCGGCGATGAGATAGCTCACCTCGGTGGCTGAGCCGCACAGGATCTTGGCTCGCTGAGTGTGGCGGATGATCGCCTCGTAGCGCTGCTGGGACGCCTCCAGCCGGCGGCGTGTCTCCACCAGATCGGTGATGTCGCGGGAGAACACGGTGAACTGCTCGGACTCGCTGACCCCGGTGCGGACGATCTGCACCTCCAGGTGGATCGGCGTGTTGTCGCGACGACGGGTCGGAACCTCAATGCGGGTGTCCAGGACCGGGTCCTCGCCGGTGGCCAGATACCGCGCCAGGCCGGTCACCTCGGCGGCCGCCGCGTCGGCGGGAACGATCAGCGTGCGGAGGTGTTTGCCGATCGTCTCCTCGCGCGTCCACCCGAACAGCTTCTCCGCGGCCGGGTTGAACTCGACGATGGTGCCGGTGCGATCGAAGGACACGATGGCGTCCATCGCCGCCCGCACGATCGCGATGTCGCGCCGGGCGTCGCTCGCTGCGATCGTGTCCATCGCCACCCCCTCGCGCTGGCTCACGCCAGCCTGGTCCGGTTCTCGCACGCTCGCAGCCACGGAATCCACGAGGGGGATGGTGGGTCCTGTCGGCTGTGGTGAAAGCCTCGCCGCCCCGGAGCGCGGCCGACTTCCGTGCAGTCATGATTCTACGCTCAACGTCGCTCAGACAAGGGGCTTCGTCGGAAAGATGGCCACCACGTGGTCCGATGTCATCCACAAGGTGGGCGGCTGTCGCCCGCGCGGGGGACCCACGTGGGCCCGGCGCACCCGCTGACCCGCGGCGCTGATCCGCACCCCGCCGACCTGCGTTATCGGCAACGCGACCCGGCGATCCTCGACAGGCTGGTCGCGGCGGTCTTCCCTGACTGGCGCCGCGACGTCGCTGATCCGCACAACGCTGATCTGCACGCTCGGCTGGTGCGTGGATCGCGGGAGCGGGCACCTCGTGCGAAAATTCCGATGTGAGCGATCGAACGACACTGGCGGCGACTCTCACCGGACCCGACCGCCCCGGGATCACCATGAATCTCATGGGGGCCATCGCCGGGCTCGGCACCGAGGTCCTCGACTTCGAGCAGGTCGTCGTCCGCGGCCAGGTGACGATTGCGGTGCTGCTGGGATCACTCCCGGCCGACCTCGACACCCTGCAGGACCGGCTCGCCGGTACCTGCGCCCGGCTCGGCTACAACCTCACCATCGACGAGGGGGTCGGGGACAATCCGCCCCGCCGCGACCGGGTGGTGGTGACCCTGCTCGGCCGTCCGCTGCGGGCCACCCACCTGGCGGCGGTCGGCGAGGTCATCACCGCTCACGGCGGCAATATCGACCGGATCCGTCGTCTTTCCCGCACGCCGATGACCACCCTCGAATTCGTGGTCTCGGGGGCCGACGTCGTCGCGCTGAGACCGGCGTTGGCCGAATCTGCCTTCACCACCGGGTTCGACGTCTCGGTGTCCCCGGCCGGACTCGCCCGGCAGGGCCGGCGGCTTGTCGTGATGGACGTGGACTCGACCCTCATCCGCGATGAGGTGATTGAACTGCTGGCGGCCCATGCGGGCCGGGCGGACGAGGTGCGTGCGGTCACCGAGGCGGCTATGCGCGGGGAGATCGACTTCACCGAGAGCCTCCACCAGCGGGTGGCGGCTCTGGCCGGACTGCCGGCGACTATCTTCGCCGAGGTGCTGGAGCAGGTGCGGCTCACGCCCGGCGCCCGCACACTGGTCGCGACGCTGCGCGATCTTGGCTTCGCGATCGGGGTGGTCTCCGGGGGGTTCATCGAGGTGGTCGGGCCGTTGGCCGCTCAGCTGGGGATCAGCCACGTCCACGCGAACGCACTCGAGGTCGTCGACGGGATACTCACCGGCAGGGTCAGCGGACCGGTGGTGGACCGCGCCGCGAAGGCGGCGACCCTGCGCCGGTTCGCCGCCGATGAGGGACTGCCGTTGGCGCGGACGGTCGCGGTCGGCGACGGCGCCAACGACCTCGACATGCTCGCCACCGCCGGGTTGGGGATCGCCTTCAACGCCAAGCCTGCGGTCCGTGCCTCCGCCGACACCTCGCTGAGCCTCCCCTACCTGGACGCCGTCCTGTTCCTGCTCGGCTTCAGCCGCGAAGAGGTCGAAGGGGCGGCAGCGGCCCGCGGCTGAGCTCGGATGTCGCCCGCCCACGACCTGTGCGCGCGGTGCCGAGGACCGCCGATGGCCCGGGCGAGCTGGCGCACACGACGCACCCGTGCCCGCGGCGCGGGGATGGTCACCTCCGGACGGATCCGGGGTGAGCGGCTAGGCTCGGCTGCGACCGAGGTCGCTGCGGTGAGCGCGAGCGCCCGCTCCGACCTGTGCCATCCTCCGTCAACCAATCAGGAGTGACTTTTCATGAGCAAGATTCGCGTCGGCATTGTTGGTGTCGGCAACTGTGCGACATCGCTGATCCAGGGCGTGGAGTACTACCGTGACGCCGATCCGTCGGCCACGGTTCCGGGGCTGATGCACGTCGTCTTCGGTGAGTACCACGTCGGAGATGTCGAGTTCGTCGCCGCCTTCGACGTCGACGCCGACAAGGTGGGCAAGGACCTCGCTGACGCGACCCGGTCGTCGCAGAACAACACCATCACCATCACCGAGGTGCCCACCACCGGCGTCACCGTCCAGCGTGGTCCCACCCTGGACGGGCTCGGCAAGTACTACCGGGAGACCATTACCGAGTCCGACGCCGACCCGGTCGACGTGGTGAAGGCGCTCACCGACGCTGAGGTCGACGTGCTGGTGTCCTATCTGCCAGTGGGCAGCGAGGAGGCCGACAAGTTCTACGCCCAGTGCGCCATCGACGCCCGGGTGGCCTTCGTCAACGCGTTGCCGGTGTTCATCGCCAGCGCTCCGGAGTGGGCGCAGAAGTTCACCGACGCCGGGGTGCCGATCGTCGGCGACGACATCAAGAGCCAGGTCGGCTCCACCATCACCCACCGCGTGCTGGCCAAGCTGTTCGAGGACCGCGGGGTCACCCTCGACCGCACCTACCAGCTCAATGTCGGCGGCAACATGGACTTCAAGAACATGCTTGAGCGGGAACGTCTGGAATCGAAGAAGGTCTCCAAGACCCAGGCGGTGACATCGAACCTCGCCGGCGACCTCTCGGGCAAGACGTCCGACGACAACCTGCACATCGGTCCGAGCGACCACGTTCCGTGGTTGACCGACCGCAAGCTCGGCTTCGTCCGGCTCGAGGGCCGTGCCTTCGGTGATGTTCCCCTCAGCCTGGAGTACAAGGTCGAGGTCTGGGACTCCCCGAACAGCGCCGGCATCATCATCGACGCGGTACGCGCGGCGAAGATGGCCAAGGACCGCGGCATCGGCGGCCCGATCCTGTCGGCCAGCGCCTACCTGATGAAGTCCCCGCCCGAGCAGCGTCCCGATGACCTCGGTCGTGCCCGGCTGGAGGCCTTTATCGCCGGCGACGAGGAACGCTGAGCCGCCGCGGCACCAGGGTGCTCCTCAGCCGAACAGCCGGTTGAGGAGGCCCTTCTTCCGGTTCCAGCCCATGCTGGCGAGATAGTCCATGACGGGACGCTTGATCTCGTCGTCACTGAAGGACCAGCCGGCGGTGTTGGCCGGTTCGCCCTTGCTGGTCCCGGCCGCACCGGCCCGGAAGCCGAAGGAGATGCTCTTCGACTTTCCGGAGAAACGCCTCGAGGACAGGGACCCACCACTGCTGCCCACCGAACTCCTGGTGGTATGCCGGTGTTCCTTCCAGTCGTAGACCCCGGTCTCCTCGGGACGGATCACGATGCGGTAGCTGTCGTCGTGGCTGGCAACGGTCAGGCCGAGCATGCGGATCTTGGCGATGTCCCAGGTGCCGACGATGGCATCGCCATCGACGGCATAGCTGAACGGGGCCTGAGGGTCGTTGAGGGAGTCGAGGCGCGCGAGGACGTCGGGCCAGGGGATGGTGGTCATGAGGCATAGCTTACAGGATTCTTGACCGCGCGAACCGCGGCGACGGTGCGCGGAAAGCCGATATTGCCGAAGCAGTGAACCAAAGCAGCGAGGGTCGTCTCCTTGCTGTTTCCGAGTTGGAGGCAGGCGCGGGCGTGCGGGCCGAGCTGGGCGGCGGTATCGCCGAGCGCTGCCAGGGCGCAGAGAATCAGTAGTTCCCGCTGAGCCCCGGTGAGGCCGTTCCGGGTGGCGAAATCCCCGAAGCCGAACTCGGTGAGGAAGCGTGGCAGTGCCTCGTCGAACGGCGCCGGAAGGTCGGCGAGGTTGTCGACGATCTCGGTTCCGTCCAGCGGCGACTGAATCGCCAGACGACGGGTGAACCGGTCGTCATCGCTCACGGTTGCCCGATCGGTCAGCGGGAGCGCGATGTCGTTGGCGATGAACACCTGGTTGACCACCTCCATCGCGTTGAGTACGCGGGGGAACCCGAGGAAGGGTGCCAGCTGGTACACAGCCTCCCGAAGCGTGACCGGGGTGACCCCCACGTTGAGTGCTGCCTGGGTGTGGGCGCCGAGTTGCGGCAGCGTCTGGAGGCAGGTGAGGACGGTGACGGTGACCAGTTCCCGGGTCTGGTCGTCGAGGTCCCCGGTACCGAAGGTGTCGGCGAAGACGAACCGGCGCAGGATCCTCCATGAGTTCCGGATCGTTCTCGGTGGCGCTGGTGTCGCGAGGGCCGAACAGGCGCGCGTAGGTGGCCTCCGCCTGCGCGGAACGCGACCGGACCGGGCTGTCCGAGGTGCCCGTATTTCGACGCTCGGGGTGCTCTGATCGGGAGTCGGTCATGGTCGAACTGTCCCGGGGTCGGCCGGGGCGTCAAGGCAGATCGAACTGCTGAAACGGCGCGGCCTTGACACTGCTGATGCCCACCGTGATCCGTGGCCGGCGATGGTCTGGAATCAGGTTGCGCGGGGCCGTAGCCAGGGGAGGATCGAGAGCAGGATCACCCCGCCGGTGACCAGGAACGCCCAACCGAATCCGAGGAACTGGGCGATCGCGCCTGCCAGCAGGGTTCCGCCGATGGAGCCCAGGTCGGTGGCCATCGAATAGCTCGACAAGGCGGTGCCCCCACTGCGGTCGGCGCCGATCAGGTCGGCCATCATCGCCTGCGTCGAGGGCATGATCATGGCTGCGCCCACGCCGGCGATCGTGGTCAGGCCGAGGAAGACCGGCAGCGAGGTCGTCCAACCGAAGACAAGGTTCGCCAGGCCGGACACCAGCAGACCGGTGATGAGCACCGGCCGCCGTCCGATGGCGTCGACGGCGCGGCCGGTGAACTGCTGGGCGAGGGCGTTGCCCAGCGCGTACACCGTCAGGGCGGGTCCAGCCATCGCGGTGCCGATGGTGGGGATCGCGGCGGCCATCAGCGGGATCAGCGCGATCCGGACGCCGAAGTTCGACCAGCCGTTGGCGAATCCGGTGATGAGCAGGGCACGGTAGATCGGCTCCTGGATCGCCTCGGTGAAGGGGTAGCGCGGACGAGCGTCGGTGTCGGGTTCTCGTCCGCCCACGCCGCGGAGGAACACCGTGACCACGGTGGTCGCGATCAGCAGCATCGCGGCGTAGATGAAGAACGGCACCCGGAATCCGAAGCCGGCGAGCAGGGATCCGAGCAGGGGGCCGGTGATATTGCCCAGCAGGAAGGCTGAACCGTAGAGCGCCGAGACCCGGCCGCGGGCGGTGGGCGGGGCCAGCCGCACGATCAGGCCCATCGCCGAGACGGTGAACATCACCGAACCGATGCCGCCGAAGGCCCGCCAACCGATGAGCTGCCAGTAGGAGTCGGCGAAACCGCACATCAGGGCGCTCAGGGCGCTGACTGTGAGACCGGCGACGTAGATCCAGCGCTCACCGAAGCGGACCATCAGCGGGCCGGTGGCCGGGGCGAAGGCCAGACGGGTCAGCCCGAACATGGTGACGATGGCCGACGCGGCTGCGACGCCGACGTCGAAGCTCTGGGCGTACTGCGGTAGCACCGGCGCGACCAATCCGAAGCCGAGGGCGATGATGAGCGCAGCGCCGACCAGCACCCAGATCTGGCGGGGGATCGCCATGCGTTCGGGCGAAGGGGCGCTCACCGGTCCAGCGCGCCTCGCCCTGGCTTGCCGGGCGTGGTGTCGGCTTCACGATCCTGGGTCGCCGAGGGCGCCCGGTAGGCGTCCCAGGCGGCGAGGAGGAGCCCGGCGATCAGCAGGACGCCGCCGATCGGGGTGATCGCACCCAGCAACCGCAGGCCGGTCAGGGCCATCACATAGAGGGAGCCGGCGAAGATCGCCGCGCCGGACACCAGGAAGATCGGCGCGCGGGTCTGTTCCCGACGCAGGCTCAGCGCCAGCATCGCCAGCGCGGCGTACATCTGGTAGCGCACCCCGGTCTCCCAGTTGGCGAGCATGGCCGGTTCCACCAAGTCTTTCAGGCCGTGCGCGCCGAAGGCGCCGAGGCCGACCCCGAGCGCGGCCAGCAGCGCGCCGGTGACGACGGTGGTGCGAGGGGACATGCGCATAGCCCCAGTCTATGGAACTGCTGCCCGGGGAACCGCTGTTCAGCCTCGCCCCCGGTCCGACCCGGCAGGGTTCTGATGAGGGGCCGCGGTCTGGTCAGGTCGTCAGGAGAAGCGACGCCGGTGAAGCGCTGCCAGAGAGAAGGGCCTGGGTCGTGGCCTGCGGGACCGATACGCTGGCCGCGTGTCCACGATGGTGTTGACGGTGATCGGCGCTGACCGGCCGGGGCTCGTGCAGCGCCTGGCCGACGTTGTGCTCTCCCACGGCGGCAGTTGGGAGCGCAGCCAGCTCGCCCAGCTGGCAGGTCTGTTTGCCGGGATCGTGGTGGTCGAGGTTCCCGACGGACGTGCCGCAGAGCTACGCGGCGCACTGGGGGCGCTCGACGGGGTGCTCCACGTCGCGGTTCACCCCGGGGTCGGCCGACCGTCGACGGCCACGACGGCGCGGGCGGTGACGCTCGACCTGCTCGGCAACGACCGGCCAGGGATCGTGCGGGAACTGTCGGCGGTGTTCGCCGGCCACGGGCTCAGCATCACCGACCTCACCACCGATTCCCGGGAGGCTCCGATGGCTGGTGGGCGACTCTTCGAGGCGCACGTCAGCGCGGAGACGGGTCCCGACGTCGATCTGGATGCGCTCCGGGAGGAGCTCGAAGGCGTCGCCGCCGAACTGATGATCGATCTCACCCTGCACCCGCCACAGTTCTGACCGGACGCGACCGCGCCGCACCCGGCGTGGGTCAGTGCAGCAGCGAGGACAGGTAGGCCGCGTCGGCGGTGTAGTTCTCCGCCTCGGCCAGCAGGGTCTCGTCCTTGCGCGCGATGCCGAGTGAGTGCATCAGGGAGGCGAGGTCCTCCAGCCGGGCCACCATCACCTCGAGCAGAACCGGGACCGGTGCGTCGGAGCCGTAGGCCTCCAGCAGCAACCGCAGGCGAGCGCTCAGATCGATGTGCAGGTCGGGAGCCTGTGGATTCTCCGGGCGCATCAGCGGGACGAGTCGGTAGGCGAGGTAGGCGAGATCCCACAGGTGGGGGCCGGGTGCGGCGAAGTCCCAGTCGATCACCCCGACGAGTTCCTCGTTGCGGAACACCATGTTGGCCGGCGTGAAGTCGTTGTGGCAGATCACTTCAACCGGCTGCCGCGCCGCGACCCGCCACCGTGCTTCCGGATCGAGGTAGTCCTGGGTCGCGTCGTGGAACTGGCGCATCCACGCCGCGGCGCGGACCAAGGTCTGCTCGTTGTACACCCAGTCGGGCATGGGGTGGGTGGGCACCGTGCCCTTGATGTAGCCGAGGGCCTCCCGACCGTCCTCGGTCCATCCCTTCGGTGCCGGGGCCCACTCGATGCCCTGCTCGCGGAGGTGGTCGAGCAGGCGCTGGACGGTCGGCGTCCACGGACCGGTCTCCCGGAGCACGTCCTTGCCACGTTTGGCGACCTCGGTCATGTTGCCGCCAGCAAGAGGTTTTTCCTCTTTGGCCATGGGTTGAGCCTACCCCGGACGGCTCGTCTTCTGCAGGAGGGCGACGTGCCTCAGTTTCTTTGAGCGGGTGGTGGTGGTCGGTGCCTCAGGCACTTTGAGCGCGAAGCTTGCTTGTGTGGAAGGCAAGATTCCGATGGCCGCAAGGCGAC
>JBKEBV010000179.1:0-7009 GCA_047973315.1 Propioniciclava sp. | reverse complement strand
CCACCTGCGCGCCCGGCTCGCCGACCGGATGGAGGCGAGCCTGGGCCGCCGGTCCCACGGCGGACGAACCCTCGGCGGCGGCTACGGGCCCTGGATCTGGTGGCGACCGTGGCGCTGGACCGCCGGGGTCCTGTTCGGCCTGGCCATCGCCTGCAAATGGAATTCGGTCTACGTGCTGGCCGTCTTCGGTGTCTTGTCGGTGCTGTGGGATGTCGGCGCACGGCGACTGGCGGGCAGCGGATTCAGATCCTGGCTAGCGCTGATCTACGACGGCCTGCTGGCGTTCGTGTCGATGGTGGCGACCGCCGCGGTGGTCTACCTGTCCAGTTGGGTGCGTTGGCTGCAGACCTCGGGCGGCTACGGGCGTGACTGGGGCCAGACCCACCCCGATCATCCCTGGGTGGCAGCCTTCGGCGAGGGATTCGCCTCACTGCTGAAGTACCACCAGGACATCCTCGGCTTCCACACCGGGGAGTACATCCAGGAGCAGACTCACCCCTATGACGCCCATCCGGCGGGCTGGCTCCTCATGCTCCGTCCGATCGGCCTCGACGCGGTCAACGACATCCCCCCGGGCACCGATGGCTGCCCCGGACCGGAGAATTGTCTGCGGGTGATCACCGGGATGGGCACCCCGGTGCTGTGGTGGCTGGCAGCGCTGGCGATCATCGTCTGCATCGTCTGGTGGCTCGCGGCCCGCGACTGGAGATTCGGAGTGCCCGTGCTCGCCGCAGCCGCCACCTATCTGCCGTGGTTCGCATCAACGGATCGGCCCCAGTTCTTCTTCTACACCATCACCATCATCCCGTTCACCTGCATCGGGCTCGCCCTCGTCCTCGGGCTCCTCATCGGACCGGCCAACAGCCAGTTCCGACGCGCCGGGAGCATCATCGCCGGTGTCGCTGTGGGTCTGGTCGTGGCCAATTTCGCCTGGTTCTACCCGATTTTCACCGACCAGCTGCTGCCTTACTCCCACTGGCTGTGGCGGATGTGGTTGCGGAGCTGGATCTAGCACCCACTCGAGGTTGAGAATCTCAGACGACCCCCGGTCGCTGGAACCCGGGGGCCGTCGTGCTTTCGGCCGGGATCGGTCACCCCGGGGCCGTGCCCTGTGCGGGATCTCCTTCGGGACCGGATTGTGACCTTCGCAGCACGGTTCCCGATCCGGGCGGCACTAGATTGGTCTGCGCAACAAATTCAGCAGGAAGCAGGTTGGGAGGTGTGTGCCATGCCCCCCTGGCGCACAGCGCTCGCGGGCCTCGCCTGCGTGATGATCGCCGGATGCATGGCCGCACCCGAGCCCACCGCGACGCACCCGACCGTCCCCGCCACCGCACCCAGCGATGTCAACGCCCAGGATCGGGGCACCCTCCGCCAAGGGGGCGTCGCGCGGATGCGGCTGGCGGCACTTCCCACCGAGTGGAACCCGCTACACCCGGACGCGGCCGCCGACGAGATCGGTGACCTGACGGGGCCACTGTCCGCACCCGCTTTCGTCACCGACGCCGCCGGCCGGGCGGCGCCGAACCCCGATCTCATCCTCGATACCGCCGTGGTCACCGAGACCGACACTGTGGCACGACTCACCCTCAACCCCGACGCCCGCTGGGGCGACGGCGAACCCGTGACCGCCGACGACTGGGTGGCGACGTGGCGCGCCAAGACCGGCCAGATCGCCGGCATCGCGCCGACCGACGTCGCCGGATGGGACCGGGTCAGCTCCGTCGCAGCCGGCGACGACGCCACGACGGTGGTGGTCACCTACGACGGACCCGACCCGGCCTGGCCCGAGCCGCTGCTGGACGGCCCGCTGCGCGCGGCCTCGGTCGTCGACGCCGAGGCGTTCTCCTGGGACGTCTTCGACCCGGCGAATTTCGCCGGCCCCTACACCGTCGCCCACGTCGACCCGCTGCAGGGTGTCATCACCCTTGACCCGAACCCCACCTGGTGGGGTGACGATCCCCTCCTGGACCAGGTGATCTTCCGCACCCTGCCCGACGAGGCGGCCCCGGTCGCCTTCCGGAACAACGAACTCGACCTGCTCGCCGCCGGGGTGTCCCCTGATGTCGCCGAACGGCTCGAGGGTGACCCCACGGCGTCACTGCGGCGCGCACCCGCACCTGAGGGACGCCTCCTCACCCTCGACACCTCGGGGCTTCTCGCCGACCGCGATCTGCGCGCCGCCGTGCTAATGGCGATCGATCGCCGCAGCGTCACCGATGCCGACGATGCGGGCATCGGCGCGTCGCCTGAGGTGTGGTCCGACCCGCTCCTGCTCCCGAACCAGCCCGGCTATGCCGACCAGGCCAGGGCGACCGGCCTCACCTATGCACCCGACCGGGCCGAACGGACATTGGAGGAAGCCGGCTGGCACCGCAACGCCGACGACCTCCGGGTGCGCAACGGCGAGGTGCTCACGCTGACCTTCGCCGTCGACGGCAGCCTGTGGTCGCGGCGGGAACTCCGATCGGTCACCGCCGATCTGGCAGCGGTCGGGATCCGCGTGCGTGAGGAGTCCGGCGCAGCCGACCTGACCCCGACGATGAGGCGGGCGTCAGTCTTTCCGCTGGCGCACCTGCCCCAGGTCGCCTGGACTGATACCGAACTCACCGACTACGCGACCCGGATCAGCGACGAGATGGATCCGATCCGTCGCGCCGATCAGGCCAATCAGTTGTCGCGTCTGCTGTGGCAGCGCGTCGACAGTGTGCTGCTGTTCCAGCCGTCTGAACTGGTCGCGGTCCGTACCGGCCTGGCCAATGTGGGGTCCGGCGGCTTCGCGAGCACCGTGTGGGAGGACGTCGGCTGGCAGGCCTGACCCGTCGTCAGCCGGCGCGGGGCCCCGATGGCGCCGGTGGACATCACACCGGCTTCGCGCTGACCGCAGGTACATTGCCGACGGCCCACCCCAACGGTGACAGAAGGTGACGGACATGGCTTGGTGGAAACTGCACGGCGACGGAACGCTGGCTCCCGGGGCGGTGGTGGCACCCGACGAGCGGCTGGGCTGGGGCCGCACCGTCGGGCTGGGCGCCCAGCACGTCGTGGCCATGTTCGGTGCGACATTCGTGTTCCCGCTGCTGATGGGTCTGAACCCGCAACTCGCGGTGATGATGTCCGGTGTGGCCACGCTGCTGTTCCTGGTCATCGTCAAGGGTCGGGTCCCGAGCTATCTGGGGAGTTCGGCGTCCTTCGTCGGCGTCGCCACCGCGATCTACGCCGCTGGCGGCAACCCCTCCCATGTCACCGGCGCCATGTTCTGGGTGGGTCTAGCACTGGCCGGAGTCGGCATCGCCATCCACTATCTGGGATCGGGAGTGATCCACCGGGTGCTGCCGCCGGTGGTCACCGGCGCCGTCGTCATGCTCATCGGGTTCAACCTCGCGCCCGTCGTCGCCGGGGTCTACTGGCCGCAGGACCAGTGGATCGCTCTGATCACCATGCTGGTCGTCGTGGTGCTCAGCGTCGGCGTCAAGGGCTTCATCAGCCGGATCGCGATCTTCGGCTCGCTCATCATCGGCTATGTCCTCAGCTGGGTGTTCGACGTCGTCGGCGGGCCGATCACCTCCCAGACGGCGTCCGGGGAGGTCGCCGAACACCTGCGCGTCGACTGGTCGGGCGTCGCGGCCGCACCATGGTTCGGGCTGCCGCCGGTCAGTGACCTCACCCGCTGGACCTTCGGCGCCACCGACAACGTGGTGGGCCTCCACCTGCCCAGCTTCGATCTCGCGTTCATCCTGCTCGCTCTCCCGGTGGTGATCGCTCTCATCGCCGAGAACACCGGCCATGTGAAGGCAGTCGCGGAGATGACCGGCGCCGACCTGGATCAGGACATGGGCCGGGCTATCGGTGCTGACGGTGCCGCCTCCATGCTGGCCACCGCCGTCGGCGCCGGGCCCACGACAACCTACGCGGAGAACATCGGTGTGATGGCTGCCACCCGGGTCTACTCGACGGCGGCCTACGTCGTCGCGGCGCTGGTCGCGATCGGCTTCGGGTTCAGCCCCAAGTTCGGCGCGATCATCTCCGCGACCCCCGGCGGCGTGCTCGGCGGCATCACCGTCGTCCTCTACGGCATGATCGGCCTGCTCGGCGCGAAGATCTGGAAGGAGAACCGCGTCGACTTCGGCAATCCGCTGAACCTGGTCCCGGTCTCGGCGGGCATCATCATTGGGATCGGCAATGTGTCATTGGACCTCGGCGAGAACTTCACCCTCGGCGGCATCGCCCTGGGGACGATCGTGACGATCGCGGTCTACCATCTGGCTCGCTGGTTGGCGCCGGCCGAACTCAAGGCCGACCATGAGGGCGCGATTCTCATCGTCGACGCGCCGGGGGCCTACACCGAGGACGACGACCACTGATCCGGGTCCTCGCGGGTCGGGCCCGGTAGCGTTCGGCCATGACCAGCCTCGCCGATGTCGCCCGCATGCGGTTGTTCTCGCAGCGCCTGATCGATCCGCTGCCCGATGCAGCCGCGGTGGTGCGCCACTTCGGCTGCCTTCAGGGGCAGGACTATCCGGGGTCGAGCACCTCAATCGCGCTGCGCACCGCCGACCGCACCCTCGCCGGTGTGCGCGCCGGCTACGACAGCGGTGCCCTGGTGCGCAGTTGGCCGATGCGCGGCACCTTGTTCGTGGTCCCGGCCGAGGATCTGAGCTGGATGCTGGCGCTCACCGCGCCATCGGTCTTGCGCCAGACCACCCGCCGACGCGAACAGCTCGGTCTGGATGCAGCCGCCCTCGATCGCGCCGAAGCTGTGGCGCGGGCGCGGTTGGCCGGAGCCGGAGCCACCCGCGCTGAACTGCTGGAGGCCTGGGGTGAGGCCGGGCACGACGTCGCCGGCGGCCGCGGTTACCACTCGATCTTCCACCTCGCCGTCCGGGGCGTGCTGTGCCAGGGGCCGACGACGGGCAAGGAGCAGCGTTTCGTGCTCACCGAGGAGTGGATCACAGCGCCGGCGTCATGGCAGGGGCCGGAGGCGGTGGCGCAGTGGTTCGGCCGGTACGTCCGTAGCCACGGTCCGGTACCGAGTGCGGACTTCCTTTGGTGGACCAAGCTACGCGCCCGCGATCTGGCCCCGGTGCTGGAACAAGCACGCGAGCAGTTCGAGGTGGTGGATGTCGATGGCGTCGAGCACTGGGTCGACCCCGCGGTGACGGCAGCCTTCGACCAGCGCACCCGGGCGAGCGCCGCGCCGCTGCTGCTGCCCGGCTTTGACGAACTGGTCCTCGGCTACGGCAACCGCCGCGCGATCCTGTCCGCGCAGGAGGAATCGCAGGTGGTGCCCGGCGGCAACGGCGTCTTCCGGCCCACCGTGATCCGCGCCGGCCGCGCGGTCGGTACCTGGAAGCGGCCCGCACGTGCCGGAGCGAGCGTGGCGGTCGAGCCCTTCACCGGCGCACTGCCCGGCCCGGTGGAACGCGCGCTGCCCCGGCTCACCGCCGCGCTGCCGACCTGAGGCCACCTCATCCGCCGTCAACCCCGATGGCCGATCGCGAGGCCTCACCACCAGAAGACCTGGCGCGTGGACGCGACAACGTGGCCTTCGTCGTCAGATTCCCGGGCCGGCGCGGGCCGTCAGCCCTCGTCGGCGGGCTCGGTCCCAGCCGAGGCGGATCCAGCGACGGCCTCCCGCCGTGACCGGGTCAGCGCACGATAGAACAGGCCGAGGACGAACATCGCCGCCGCGCCGATGACCGCCTGCCAGGGCAGGGTGAGGACCAGCACGGCGCACAAGATCATGCCGAGCACCTGGAACACCCGCGGATAGCGACGGTCCTCGGTCTGCCGGAACGCCGCCGCATTGGCGATGAAGTAGTAGGTGAGCACCCCAGCACCGGAGAACCCGAGGGCACCGCGCAGGTCCACCAACCAGATCAGGATGCAGACCGCCACCGCGCCGACAGCATCGGCGACGTACGGGGTCCGGTTCGCCGGGTGGACCTCGGCCAGGACGCGGGGCAGGTCGGCGTTGCGACCCATGGCGAGCGCGGTCCGGGACAGGCCTGCCAGCAGTCCGACCAGGGCGCCACCGGCAGCGAGCCCGGCGCCGATCCGGGCGGCCCAGGCGAGGAGCGGGTAGGGACCGGCCAGTGCCGCATCGGCCAGCGGTGCGGCGCTGCTGGCGACCCCGTCCACGCCCAGGACGGCGAGAACACTGGCACCCACGGCCGCGTAGAGCAGCACCGCGATGCCCAGGGCCAGCAGGATCGCCCGCGGGATGGTGCGCCGTGGTTCGATGACCTCCTCGCCCAGCGTGGCGAGCCGCGCGTATCCGGCGAAGGCGAAGAAGAGCAGACCGGCCGACTGGAGCACGCCGTGGACACCGGGAAAGTTCCCGGGCAGATCCAGCGGAGGCGTCGACGCGATGCCGTTGCTGACGGTCAGCGCCAGCAGGATCCCGAGAACGATCACCGCGATGATCCGGGTCACGGCGGCCGTCCGGCTGACCCCTTGATAGTTGACGGCGGCCAGCACGGCGACGACCACGGTGGCGAAGACCTGCGGCGACCATCCCTCAGGGGTGAGGTAGGCCGCGACGGTGAGCCCCATCGCCGCTGCCGAGGCCGTCTTTCCGAGGACGAATCCCCAGCCGGCCAGGAAGCCCCACCCTGGTCCGAGCTCCTCACGTCCGTAGACGTAGGTGCCACCGGAGGTCGGGTAGCGGGCGGCGAGCTGCGCGGAGGCAGTCGCGTTGAAGAAGGCGACCAGGGCTGCGATGGCAAGCCCGACGAGCAGCCATCCGCCGGCCGCCTGCGCGGCGGGACCCCAGACCACGAAGACGCCGGCCCCGACCATGGATCCCAGGCCGAGGAGGATGGCGTCGGACAGGGTCAGCCGCCGCGCGAGGTCACTCATGCGGTCGGTGCCGCCGGGTTCGTCGGATGCGCGAAGGTCATGGAGGGAGTCTGTCACGGGCGGGTGAACATCAGGTGGACGCCGCGGCGGGACCCCCAGGGGGTTGCGGGTTCAGCAACTCCCCTGGCACATGACTCCGAAGGTCACC
>JBKEBV010000145.1:0-4792 GCA_047973315.1 Propioniciclava sp. | reverse complement strand
CGGCGCCCCCCGACCGGGTGCCCGCCCCGGCCCGCGCCCCGGCGGTACCGGCGGACTGCCCGGTGGTGGCTCAGGCCGTCGTCCAGGCGGTCAGCCCCGCCCGGGCAACAATCCGTACGCCTCGAGCCAGGGGATGGGCGTGCGTCGCCCGCGTCCTGAGGCGCCCGGCGGACAGCGTCCCGGCGGTGGTGCCGGTCGGCCCTCCGAGGGCCGGATGCCGCGTCCGGGTGGATCGGGTGGTATGCCCCGCCCCAACCCCGCCATGATGCCCAAGCAGGCCAGTGGCGCCCTCTCTCCGGCCGGTGGCGGTGGTCGCGGCGGTCGTCCTGGTGGCGGTGGGCCCGGCCGCGGTCGTCCCGGTGGTGGCTCGATGGGTGGCGGTCCCGGCGGTCCCGGTGGCGGTCGCGGTCGTGGTGGCCGCGGCGGCACCCAGGGCGCGTTCGGTCGCGGCGGCCAAGCCCGGCGTGGCCGCAAGAGCCGCAAGGCCCGCCGCGCCGAGTTCGACCAGATGGAGGCGCCGACGATCGGCGGCGTCCGGATCAAGTCCGGTGACGGCCAGAAGGTCCGTCTTCGCCGGGGGGCGTCGCTGACCGACCTTGCCGAGAAGATCGGCGTCGAGCCGGCCTCGCTGGTGCAGGTGCTGTTCCATCTCGGTGAGATGGTCAATGCGACCCAGTCGGTGGCCGATGACACCCTCCAGGTGCTCGGCGCCGAACTGAACTACGACATCGAGGTGGTCAGTCCCGAGGACGAGGACCGCGAGCTGCTGGAGTCCTTCGATCTGGAGTTCGGTGAGGACATCGGCGACGAGGACGACCTCGAGTCGCGTCCGCCGGCGGTCACCGTGATGGGTCACGTCGATCACGGAAAGACCAAGCTCCTCGACGCGATCCGCAAGACCAATGTGGTGGCCAAGGAGGCAGGTGGCATCACTCAGGCCATCGGCGCCTACCAGGTGACCACCGAGGTCGACGGGGACGAGCGCGCCATCACCTTCATCGACACCCCTGGTCACGAGGCCTTCACCGCGATGCGTGCCCGTGGCGCGAAATCCACCGACATTGCTGTGCTCGTCGTGGCGGCTGATGACGGCGTGATGCCGCAGACCATCGAGGCGCTCAACCACGCCAAGGCGGCGGACGTGCCCATCGTGGTGGCGGTCAACAAGGTCGACAAGGAGGCGGCGGACCCGGCCAAGGTGCGCGGCGAGCTCACCGAGTACGGACTCATCCCGGAGGAGTACGGTGGCGACACCATGTTCGTCGACGTCTCCGCGATCACTGGCGCCGGACTCGACAAGTTGCTTGAGGCGGTCGTGCTGACCGCCGATGCGGCGCTCGATATGCGGGCCAACCCGGACATGCCCGCCCAGGGTGTCGCCATTGAGGCCCATCTGGACAAGGGGCGCGGTCCGGTCGCGACGGTTCTGGTTCACCGCGGGACGTTGCGGACCGGCGACTCGATCGTCGCAGGGTCGGCCTATGGTCGCGTGCGCGCCATGATCAACGACCGTGGTGACTCGCTGGAGGAGGCGCCGCCGTCGATGCCGGTTCAGGTGCTGGGGCTCACGTCGGTGCCCGGTGCCGGTGACAACTTCCTGGTGGTGGAGGACGACCGCATGGCCCGGCAGATCGCCGACAAGCGGGAAGCACGCCAGCGGGCCGCCCTGCTCGCCAAGACGACCCGCCGCAAGACCCTCGACCAGCTGTTCGAGCAGTTGGAGAAGGGCGAGACCCAGGAACTGCGCCTCATCCTCAAGGGCGACTCCGCCGGTTCGGTGGAAGCGCTCGAGGACGCTCTGGCCGGGATCGATGTCGGCGACGAGGTCAGCCTGCGGGTCATCGACCGTGGTGTGGGTGCGATCACCGAGACCAACGTGTCGCTGGCCGCGGCCTCGGATGCGGTCATCATCGGGTACAACGTCCGGGCGCAGGGCAAGGCGACGCAGCTCGCCGATGCCGAGGGTGTCGACATCCGTTACTACTCGGTCATCTATGCCGCGATCGACGAGGTGGAGGCAGCGCTCAAGGGCATGCTCAAGCCGATCTATGAGGAGAAGACTCTCGGGCAGGCGGAGATCCGCGAGATCTTCCGCAGTTCCAAGGTCGGCCTCATCGCTGGCTGTATGGTGCTCGGCGGCACGATCCGACGCAACGCCAAAGCCCGGCTGCTCCGCGATGGCGTTGTCATCACCGAGACGTCCATCGCCTCGCTGCGGCGCGAGAAGGACGACGTCACCGAGGTGCGGGAGGGCTTCGAGTGTGGTCTTACGCTCGGCGGCTACTCCGACATCAGGACCGATGACATCGTCGAGACCTACGAGATGGTCGAGAAGCCGCGCGACTGATCCCCCGCAGCTGCGTCCCGTGGCCGGCCCCGGCTGGACCGGCCACGGGAGCGGTGGGGGATGGTTCGACGACGGGGGAGAGGAGATCTCATGGGGAATCCCCGCTACATCAAGGTGGCCGAGCAGATCAAGGTGATCATCGCCGAACAGCTCGAACGCCGTATCAAGGACCCGCGCCTGGGTTTCGTGACCGTCACCGACGTGCGGCTCACCGGTGACGGTCGTGAAGCGACCGTCTTCTACACCGTTCTCGGCGATGCCGACGAGCGGGCCTCATCGGCTGCGGCGCTGGCCTCGGCCCGCGGGCATCTCCGCACGGTGGTGGGCAGGCAGCTCGGGATGCGGTTCACGCCGACGCTCGCGTTCGTCCTCGACGCCGTGCCGGAGACGGCCGCGGAGATGGATGCGCTGCTGGCCCGGGCTCGCGAGTCTGATGCCGACGTGGCGGCCCGTTCCGCGGGGGCGACATTCGCCGGAGAGGCCGACCCGTACAAGCAGGACGGACACGAGGACACCGAGTGAGCGACGGTCTTCTGGTGGTCGACAAGCCCTCGGGCATCACGTCGCACCAGGTGGTCTCCCGCGCTCGTCGCGCCCTGGGGATCAAGAAGATTGGCCATGCCGGGACGCTCGATCCGCTGGCGACCGGCGTGCTGGTGCTCGGTGTCGGCAAGGGTACCCGGCTGCTGGGTCATCTCGCGTTGACCACCAAGCAGTACCGGGCAACCATCCGTCTGGGCCAGGCCACGGACACCGATGACGCTGATGGCGAGGTCACCGCAGCGGCCGGGGCTCGCCTCCCCGAGGTCGGACCGCGCCTCACCACCGCGATGGCTGTGCTCACCGGCGTGATCCAGCAGGTTCCCTCGGCGGTGTCAGCGATCAAGGTGGACGGGAAGCGGGCCTACGCCCGGGTGCGGGCCGGCGAGGATGTGGCACTGCCCGCGCGGGAGGTCACCGTCACCCGCTTCGATGCCAGCGATGTCCGAGAGGTGGCGGGCGCAGGGACTCCTGTCGTCGACGTCGACGTGGTGGTCGACTGCAGTTCGGGGACCTACATCCGGGCGCTGGCCCGGGATCTCGGCGCCGCACTCGGGGTGGGCGGGCACCTCACCGCGCTGCGCCGCAGCGTCGTCGGCCCGTTCACGCTGGAGCATGCCTCCTGGGACGCCGACCTGGGCGAGCTCCAGCCGGGCCAGCGGGTTCCGCTCCGGCTCACCGATCTCGGTACGGCGGCCCGCTGGGCGTTCCCGGTCGTCGAGGTCGATGCCTCTCTGGCCCGGGATATCCGCTACGGACGGGGGATTCCGCTGGCGGTGCCGGCCGACCCGACCGCGGTCCTCCACCAGGACCGCCTGCTCGCGCTGTACCGACCCGACGGGGTTGAGGCGTCCGTTCCGGTTGCGGTCCTGGTGTGAGACTGAACCGGTAAACTGCTCAAGGCCCGGAATTGATATGCGGAGGGATGCGTGAAGCGAGAACGCAGTGTCGTGGTGATCGGCAACTTCGACGGTGTTCATCCCGGGCATGCGGAGGTGCTTCACCGGGCGCGCGCCCTTGGGGAGGGGCTTCCGGTAGTAGTCCTCACCTTCTGGCCGCATCCGGCTTCGGTGGTGCGCCCCGGCGGCGGGCCGCTGCTGCTGACCGGGCTGGAGCAGCGCATCGATCTGCTGGAGCAGGCGGGCGCCGACGAGGTGCAGGTGATCCACTTCACCCCCGGCTTCTCCCAGAAATCTCCGGAGAGGTTCGTCACCGAGCACCTGTTGCCCCTCGACCCGGCGTTCGTCGTGGTCGGGGAGAATTTCCGCTTCGGGCACCGGGCCTCCGGCGACGTGGCCACGCTGACCCGGATCGCCGACGGTCGCTTCACTGTCGTGGGCCTACCGCTGGTGCACGTCGGCGACGAGGAGACCTGCAGTTCGGCAGTCCGGGCCGCCCTCGAGATCGGCGACGTCCGGCACGCCGGCGCCTTGCTGGGGCGTCCGTTCCGGTTCACCGGCATCGTCTGCCACGGTGACCATCGCGGACGCGACCTCGGTTTTCCCACCGCCAATCTGGGGGTCCCGGCCGAGCTGGCCTGCCCCCAGGACGGGGTCTACGCCGGCTATCTCACCCGGATCGACGGCCTCGACGCGCACGGGGCTCCGCTGCCGGAGGGAACCGCTCCGGTCGCCTGGCCGGCCGCTGTCTCGGTGGGCACCAACCCGACCTTCGCCGGCGAGGAACGCCGCGTGGAGTCCTACGTCCTGCACCGCACCGATCTGGAACTCTACGGTGCGGCGGTGGCGGTTGATTTCTGTGAGCGGATCCGCGGGCAGGTCCGCTTCACCGGAATCGACGAACTCATCGCTCAGATGGACGATGACGTGACCCGGACGGCCACGATCCTCGCCGAGGAGATCGGCGGATCAGCGTATGCGGAGTGACTTGCGGTAGATGTCCTCT
>JBKEBV010000076.1:0-30737 GCA_047973315.1 Propioniciclava sp. | reverse complement strand
ACCCCGCTGGTCGTCGCCGGCGGCGGTGGCGGCGGTTCCCACTGGTGGAGCCAGGGCAGCGGCGCCTTCTCGGTGGTTCCCGGCACCAACCGCTGGGCCGGCGACGCCAGCTTCCCGACAGCCGCCCCCAACCATGGAACCGCAATCGGCCTCCGGGACGCCTTCAACGCCTCCACCGCCTGGTACGGCGTGGGCTACGTGGACGCCGCCACCGGCTCCGCGCCTGGCGGGCGAGGCGCCAGCGGCAGCACCGGCGGCGCCGGGGCCGGACTCGCCCCGGCGGCCACCTGGGTGATTCCTGCCGGGACCATGGACGGCGAGTACTTCCGCCTCACCGGCTCCGGGGGCGGCAATCACGGCTCGGGAAACCACGGCGGCGGCAACGGCGGTTCCGGGAACGGGGCCAACCCGCCCGACGGGGCCAAGGCCTGGAACCCCGGCCCCCGCGTCTTCACGCCCGGCGGCTCGGGAGGTGGCGGCTATGCCGGCGGTGGCGGCGGCGGGTCGACCGGCCTGACCGCGACCTGGCGGCTCACCACTTCTGACCCGTGGTTGACCGGGCGCGCCAGCACCGGCACCCCGGGAGGCGGCGGCAGCAGTTTTGTCAGCGGAGCCCTGTCCGGCGGCGGGAACGTTGCCGTGACCCCACTCGCCGGACCGTGGAGCAACGCACCGCACGATCCCAACCCCATCTTCGGGATCACGGGGGCCAACGGCTACGTGGAGATCCGCTGGTACTGAGCGGCCAGAATCAGCGCTCGGTGCGGCCCGACTCCGCGTCGATGAGGCGCCGCCAGGAGCCGACCAACCGCTCGTCGACGTAGGCACGTTCCGAGCCCCCGGGCCGCACCTGGTCGTCGAGGTGGAACTGGCTGACCCCGGCGCGAACGAGCCAGGGAACCTGCTCGGGCCGCAGCTGACCGTCGGCGATCATCAGCGCGGCCGCGGCCGGGGTGCTGCGCGCCCGCCGGAGGAGGTCGTCGAGCCCGTGCTCAAGGGTGCGCGCCGAACCGGCGGTCTGGACGCCCTCCAGTCGGGGAAGCCCGAGCAGCACTGACCATGCGAGATCAACCTCGAGGCAGGTGTCGATGGCCCGGGAGAACGTCCAACCGCAGGCGCTCTCCGCCAGCACCGTCGCGATCACCTCCCGGTCGATCGCCCCCAGACCGTTGAGAAAGCCCAGCACGACGCCGTCAGCGCCGGCGTCGAGGTAGGCGCCGACCAGACCGCGGAGGCGCACCACTTCGCCACCGTCGGTGGAGAATCCCTCGCGCAACCGGACGGTGACCCGCAACGGCAGGTCGGTCCGGGCTCGGACAGCCGCGACCTCCCGCAGCTCGGGCGCCATCGGCCCGGCCTGGGTGCGGCGCACCAGGTGCAGGCGATCAGCACCACCGTCGGCCGCCGGGGAAGCATCCCGGGCCGAGAGGATTCCGACCTCTACCGTCCCGCTCATGCGATCATGATGCCCGCCCACCACGGAAAGACACAGGGCGCCCCGCCGAAGCGGAGCGCCCTGTCGTCACGGAGGAGAGCCTCAGAAGCCCATCCCTCCCATGTCGCCCATGCCACCGTCGCCACCGGGAGCGGCTGCGGCCTTCTCCGGTTTGTCGGCGATGACTGCCTCGGTGGTGAGGAACAACCCGGCGATGGACGCGGCGTTCTGCAGCGCGGACCGGGTGACCTTGGTCGGATCCGGAATTCCCGCAGCGAGCATGTCGACGTACTCACCCGTGGCGGCGTTGAGACCGTGGCCGGGCTCCAGGCCGGCCACCTTCTCTGCCACGACGCCACCCTCAAGCCCCGCGTTCTCCGCAATCTGCTTGAGCGGTGCAGCAGCGGCGGTGAACACGATCTGCGCGCCGATGGCCTCATCGCCGGACAGATCAGCAACCGCGCCCTTGGCCGCGGCAGCAGCCTGGAGCAGGGCGACGCCGCCGCCGGCGAGGATGCCCTCCTCCACCGCAGCCTTGGCGTTGCGGACCGCGTCCTCGATGCGGTGCTTACGCTCCTTGAGCTCCACCTCGGTGGCCGCACCGACCTTGATGACGGCAACCCCGCCGGCGAGCTTGGCGAGACGTTCCTGCAGCTTCTCCCGGTCGTAATCGGAGTCACTGTTTTCAATCTCGCGGCGGATCTGGGCGACCCGTCCGGCGATCTGATCGGCATCGCCGGCGCCGTCGACGATGGTGGTCTCGTCCTTGGTGACCCGCACCGAGCGGGCGCGGCCGAGGAGCTCAAGGGTGACGGCGTCAAGTTTGAGACCGACCTCCTCGGAGATGACCTGGCCACCGGTCAGGATGGCGATGTCGCCCAGCATCGCCTTGCGGCGGTCGCCGAAGCCCGGCGCCTTGACCGCAACCGACTTGAAGGTACCGCGAATCTTGTTGACGATCAGACCGGCCAGCGCCTCGCCATCGGTGTCCTCGGCGATCACCAGCAGCGGACGACCCGCCTGCATCACAGCCTCGAGCACCGGCAGCAGGTCCTTGAGCGCGGAGACCTTGCTGTTCACGATCAGGATGTAGGGATCCTCCAGGACCGCCTCCATCCGCTCGGTGTCGGTGACGAAGTAAGGGGAGATGTAGCCCTTGTCGAAACGCATGCCCTCGGTGAGTTCGAGATCGAGCCCGAAGGTGTTCGACTCCTCAACAGTGATGACACCTTCCTTGCCGACCTTGTCCATAGCCTCGGCGATAATGTCGCCGACGGTGGAGTCAGCAGCGGAGATCGACGCCGTGGCCGCGATCTGTTCCTTGGTGTCGACCGGGGCGCTCTGGTCTGCGAGCTCGGCAGAGATCGCAGCGACCGCCTTCTCGATGCCCCGCTTGAGGCTCATCGGGTTGGCACCGGCGGTGACATTCCGCAGTCCCTCCCGCACCATGGCCTGGGCCACCACGGTGGCGGTCGTGGTGCCGTCTCCGGCGACGTCGTCGGTCTTCTTGGCGACCTCCTTGACCAGCTCGGCGCCGATCTTCTCAAAGGGGTCGTCGAGGTCGATCTCCTTGGCGATGGACACGCCGTCGTTGGTGATCGTGGGCGCGCCCCACGACTTCTCGAGCACGACGTTGCGACCCTTGGGACCGAGCGTCACCTTGACCGCGTCGGCGAGGACGTTCATCCCTCGCTCGAGGCCGCGGCGCGCCTCAACGTTGAATTCAATCAGCTTTGCCACAGTTGGCAACCCTTTCGGATCTGAAGTGTGTGCGACCGGTTCGGTGCCCGCGACGGACGACCTGATCGGCAGGTCTCACCGGGCCGGACGGATAGCACTCACGCTATGCGAGTGCTAATCCCCTTTTTAGCACTCGCCCACGACGAGTGCAAACGATCGGCCGGGATGTTGACCCCGGATCAGACCCCGCGCAAGGCTGGTGGGTATGGCACGCCTGCACCCCGCCCACCGGCTGCGTCTCCTCGCGAACGCCATCAACCTCACCACCGCCGTAGGCCTGGTGATCGCCCTGGCCGGCCGGTCCCGCCTGAGCCCGGGTCCTGACGGACTCATCCTCGCTGAGGGCTACCGGCTGCCGTTCCCGCGCGCCGGCGCCTTCACGGTGGGAAACGTGATCGTGACCGCGACCTCGATGGCCGAACTTGAGCGGCGGACGGCCGGCGTGCTGGGCCATGAGGGGCGCCACGCCTGGCAGTACGCGCTGACCGGGGTCTGGTTCTTCCCCGCCTACGCGCTGGCATCGGCCTGGTCAGCAGTGCGGACCCGATCCCCCGCACGGGGAAACCTGTTCGAGCGCCACGCGGGGCTGGTGAGTGGTGGATATGTCCCCGCCGGAGGTAAAGCCGACCGCAGGCGACCTCAGCCCTGAACGCGGACGCTCAGATGCCGTGCCGAGCGGTTGCGCTGCCGCGTCGCCCGCAGCCGGATCAACCGCTTCACCAGCAACGGGTGGTGGGCGAGCGCCTCTGGGCGGTCGAGCAGCTGGTTGAGGATCTGGTAGTACCGCGGCGGGGCGATCGCGAACCGCGCGTGGATCTCAGCGTCCTTGTCCTGCGCTGCTGACCACCAGGAGGCCTCGAAGTCGAGAATGCCCGCCTCAAGTTCACTGAGCTCCGGCTGGACGCTAGGCTGAACGCTGGACATGCCCTCCACAGTACCCGCGAATCACAGTGGTGTCATTCCGGACTGACACCGGGCGTGACCCCAGCGACGGTTTGCCCCAACCCGGCTGCCCGGGTTCAATGGTGGCGACCCCGACCCATCGAGAGGACCCATGGATCACCTGAACGGGACGTTGATGCGCTACCCGTGGGGAACCACCGACGCCATTCCCACTCTGCTCGGCATGCCTGCCGACGGCGGACCGGTGGCCGAGTACTGGCTCGGGGCGCACCCACTCTCCCCCTCTCACGTCGGGGAGACCTCGCTCAACAAGGCCATCGCCGCTGACCCCGGCCGACTGGGCCCGGAGGCGGTGTCAGCCTTCGGGCCGACCCTCCCCTTCCTGATGAAGGTCTTGTCGGCGCGCCATGCGCTGTCACTGCAGGCCCACCCCTCACGCACCCAGGCCCGGGAGGGCTTCGAGGCCGAGGAGGAACGCGGCATCTCCCGGACGGCCTCCGAGCGCACCTACCGGGACGACTGGCCCAAGCCGGAGATACTCATCGCGCTGAGTGAGTTCGACACGCTGCTGGGCTTCCGCGACCCGAAGGTGACCTCCCGCCTGTTCCACGGCCTCGGCGTCGGCGCGGACGTCCAACGGCTCGTCGCGCCGCTGGACGCCCGCGGTGGCGTTGCGGCTCTGCAGGAGGTCTTCCTCGACGTCTTGTCCATCGGCGACGATCGGCGGGCCATGGTGACCGACGTGCTCCGGGCCGCCAGCCAGCATCAGGACTCCGACGGCGCCGTCGGTGAGTTGGCCCGCACCGCCGTTGAGATCGAGGCCGACTTCGGAGCCGATCCGGGCGTCATCGCCGCCATGCTGATGAACCGGGTCACCCTGGGCCCCGGCGAGGGTGTCTACGTGCCGACCGGGGTGATGCACGCCCATCTGCGGGGCACCGGGGTGGAGGTGATGGCCTCCTCGGACAACGTCCTGCGTGGCGGCCTCACCAACAAGCACATCGCGGTCGACGAGCTCGTCCGTGTGGTCGACTTCGCCTGGATCACCCCCTTCATCCTCAAGGGGATCGAAACCGTCCCGGGCCTGTTCAGCTACCCGACCGAATGCCAAGAATTCGACGTCTGGCGTCTTGAGGTCGATCCTGACGGCAGCGTCGACCTCCCCGCTGACGGCAGCGCACGCATCGCGCTGGTCACCGAGGGCCAGGCGGTCTTCCGCCGCGGCGGAAGCCACCTGACCTGCTCCCGAGGGGAGTCGCTCTTCTTCGACGCCGCCGACGCCGGTGTCGAGGTCGAGGGCGATGCCCAGGTGTTCGTGTCGGCCCCGGGCCAACGACGCCCCGGAGCGCCCGGATGAGCGGTGGGCTCGCCGCCCTGCTGGACGACATCGCCACCATGGCCAGACTGGCCGCAGCATCGGTCGATGACGTCGCCGCCGCGGCCGGCCGAGCGAGCGCCAAGGCAGCCGGTGTCGTGGTTGATGACGCCGCGGTGACACCCCGCTTCGTCGAGGGGATCCATCCGAGCCGCGAGCTCCCCATGATCGGCAGGATCGCCACCGGATCCCTGCGCAACAAGATCGTTCTCATTCTGCCGGCGGCGCTCCTGCTCAGCCAGTTCGCCCCCTGGCTCCTCACCCCGCTCCTGATGATCGGCGGCACCTATCTGTGCTTCGAGGGCGCGGAGAAACTGTGGGAGTACCTCTCCGGACACGGATCCGGCCAGCACGCCGAACCGGCCGCGCTGGTGGGCGGCGACCGGGAGAAGGCGATGGTGAGCAACGCCGTCCGCACCGACTTCATCCTCTCGAGCGAGATCATGGTGATCGCCCTCAACGAGGTCGCCTCGGAGGGGCTGTTCTCGCGGGCGGTCATCCTGGTGGTCGTCGCGCTCGCTATCACGGCGGGCGTCTACGGGGTAGTGGCCGTCATCGTCAAACTCGACGATGTCGGCCTAGCCCTAGTCCGTCGCGACTCCGCCGCCTCGGCGGCCCTGGGACGCGGGCTGGTCGCGGCCATGCCGAAGGTCCTCGCGGCGCTGTCCTTCATCGGCATGGTGGCCATGCTGTGGGTCGGCGGGCACATTCTTCTGGTCGGGGCCGACACCCTCGGTTGGCACACCCCCTACGCCTGGGTCCACCACCTGGAAGAGACCGTGACGCGGGCCACCGGCCCGGCCGGAGGTTTCCTCGGTTGGCTGACCAACACCGCTTTCTCGGCGCTGGCCGGATGCCTGGTCGGCGCTGTCGCGGTGATCGTCATGCACCTGCTTCCTCGCCGACAACGCATCCCGGACCACCGTCCCTCCGAGGCCGACCCGGGTCGCGACGAGGCACCGGAATCGGATCTGCACGACCGGTGACCCGATCGCTGGCCGATGTGGCCCGCATCCTGGCCGAGGCCGGACGACCGGTCGTCCTGGTGGACGGGGGCGCGGGAGCGGGGAAGTCGACGCTAGTGCAGCGTCTGGTCCAGGCGTGGCCCGCCCGGGAGCCCCGGGTGGTCCCGCTGGACGATCTCTATCCCGGCTGGACCGGGCTCGCCGCCGGATCCGACGCCGTCCACCGGACGGTGCTCCGCGCCGACAACCCCGGCTACCGGCGGTGGAACTGGGCCACCGCGCGGCCCGGCGACTGGGTTCGGATCGACCCGGCTGAACCGTTGATCATCGAAGGATGCGGGGCGCTGACGGCGACCAACCGCAGCCGGGCCACCGCAGGGATCTGGGTCAGTGGCAGCCCCCGGGCCCGCCGGGAGCGGGCACTGAAACGTGACGGCGACCTGTTCGCCCCCCACTGGGACATGTGGGCTGCCCAGGAGCGGGCTCACTGGCGCCGGAACCGACCCCGGGACCTCGCCGACTGGATCGCTGTCGGCGGCCAGCTCCGACCACGGACGGGCAGCCGTCGCTGAGAAGGGGCGCATGGGGCACAATGGTCCTCTGCCCCCCGGGGCACGCCTCCGTAGCTCAGTTGGTAGAGCGCCCGCCTTGTAAGCGGATGGTCGCGGGTTCGAATCCTGTCGGAGGCTCGTGGATCCCCAGAACCTGCAACCTACCGCCCCCGTCATCGGCGCTGCGAAGATGCTCGCCGCCGCCCAACAGCGCCCCGGCTCGCCGCCGCAGAGCCGCTGGGCCGACCTGGTGGCAGCCAACCCCGAACACTCCCGCTGGTACATCGAACGCTTCCGCTCCATGGCCGCCGCAGGCGCCGACCTGGTGGGCGAGGCACGCCTGGTCGACGCCATGGCACCGCGGCAGGCGACCATTCTGGATGCCGGCTGTGGCCCGGGCCGCCATGCCGGATACCTGCACCGGGCCGGTCACACCGTTGTCGGGATCGACCTCGACCCGGCACTCATCACCGAGGCCGCATCAGCCGAACCCGGACCGGCCTACCTGGTGGGTGACCTGGCCACCGTGAGGATCCCCGACGACCTTCCGCAGCAGTTCGATCTCCTGCTGTGCGCAGGGAATGTGATGACCTTCCTGCACCCCGACACCCGGGTCAGTGTCCTGGCACAGTTCCAGCGGTGGCTGGCCGTCGAGGGGCGGGCCGTCGTCGGTTTCGGGCGAGACCGCGGCTACAGCCCGTCGGATTTCGATGCCGATGTGCGGGCCGCCGGGCTCACCATCGTCGACCGCCACGCCTCCTGGGACCTGCGCCCCTCCACGCCGGAGTCATCCTTCGACGTGAGCATCATCGCCCGCGCCTGATTTCCCAGCGCCCGATGGCCCTGCGCCCGGGCGCCGCTGGCGCCACCCGTAGGCCAACAGCATCGCCACCAGGATCGCGATGCTGACGTACCACAGGTAGCGACCGTAGGTGTCGACCACGGCGACCGCCGGCTCACCCAGGGCGTACCCGAGCGCCAGGTAGCCGGCCGTTGACACCAGGGCGGAGGCGAGATCAACCAACAGGAACCGCCGCAGCGACATGCCTGCGGCCCCGACAGCAACGTAGACGACGCCTGCGGGGATGGGGATCGGGAGAAAGGTGAGGATGATGCCCACCGACCCGTACCGGTGAGTCAGATCCCACACCCGTTCCCAGCGCCGCTGCGTCGCCGCACCTCGTTGCGCGATCCAGACGTCCATGATGCCGCGCCCCCACAGCCGCCCCGCCCACCAGTAGATCCAGTCGAACTTGGCCGACATCAGCGACCCGAGCACCAGCACCAGCGGCCACCACAGGTCACCGACGGCAGCCAGAGCCCCCACCAGGACGACGCCGGTCCGGTAACCCAGTGACCCCAGCAGATGCGGCGCGAGCCCCAGCATGACCGGCCGCAACGGCAGCATCACCAGACCGTAGACCCCGACGATTCCGAGGGCGGACAAGCAGGCGATATCCGCCCGGGTGGGCTGATGTCGCCACGGCAGCGACGGATCCGACCACCACTCCTGGTCAGCGGTCTCCGCCTCAGCAGGTCGCTGCTCGTCGGGGGTCTGTTCGGCACTGTCCACGCGGCGAGCCTACCGACCGCCGCGACGATGACGCACGGGTCACGAAACGGTGACGGATTCCGCCGGGGGTGCACAGATCCAGCCCCAGATGGTTGAATACGCAGCGAGGTCGCATACCCTGCGACTTTCCACTACGGATCGTCGGGCACGTACCTGCCCGTGGAAAGGAAGGGTGGCCATGGCCACTGTCAGTTACAAGGACGCCTCACGCGTGTACCCCGGGGCGGACCACCCCGCTGTCGACAAACTCAATCTGGAGATCGGCGACGGCGAATTCATGGTTCTTGTCGGACCGTCGGGATGCGGGAAGTCGACGTCGCTCCGCATGCTCGCCGGGCTCGAGGAGGTCAACTCGGGCAACATCTTCATCGGTGAGAACGATGTCACTGATCGTCCGCCGAAAGACCGCGACATCGCGATGGTGTTCCAGAACTACGCGCTCTACCCGCACATGACGGTCGCCGACAACATGGGTTTCGCCCTCAAGATGCAGAACGTTCCGCGCGCCGAGCGCGACCAGCGGGTGCAGGAAGCCGCCAAGCTGCTCGGGCTCGAACCCTTCCTGAGCCGCAAGCCGAAGGCCCTCTCCGGTGGCCAGCGCCAGCGCGTCGCCATGGGCCGGGCAATCGTCCGCAAGCCGCAGGTCTTCCTGATGGACGAGCCGCTGTCGAACCTTGACGCCAAGCTGCGGGTCTCCACCCGGACGCAGATCGCGGCCCTGCAGACCCGTCTGGGCGTCACCACGGTCTATGTGACCCACGACCAGGTCGAGGCGATGACGATGGGCGACCGGGTGGCGGTGATGAAGGACGGACTGCTCCAGCAGTGCGCCTCCCCCCTCGAGCTCTATGACGCTCCGAAGAACCTGTTCGTCGCTGGCTTCATCGGCTCGCCCGCGATGAACCTGATCGCCGGCACCGCCACCGCGGACGGCGTCAAGGTGGGCGATTACGTGGTCCCGGTCCCCCGGGACGTGCTCGCCAAGGCCGCGGGCGAGTCCGATCTCACCATCGGTATCCGCCCGGAGCACTTCACCCCGTCCGACAGTGACCAGGGCATCGCCGTGGACGTCGCCGTCGTCGAGGAACTGGGCGCCGACTCCTACCTTTACGGCACGCTGGCCGGGCTGTCGGATGAGGAGGCCCTCAATGCGCCGCAGGTGGTGGCCCGGATGCAGTCCCGCCACCCGCTGACGAGCAAGAAGAATGTGCGACTGGCGCCCGACCTCTCCCGCATGCACGTGTTCTCCAACAAGTCGGGCCTGCGCATCAGCTGAGCACCGACGACACCGCCGACGGGCCCACAGCAGCTGCTGTGGGCCTGTCGTGCGTCCCGGTGTCACAATGTCGGGGTGCCACGCTTCCTCTCCGCTCAACCCGACGCCCGGCTCATCGCCCTCCCCTGGCACCGTCAGCTCGCCGACTGGCCGACCGAGCATCTGGTCGCGCTTCCCCGGGGCATCTCGCGCCACGTGGTCCGTTTCATCGGGGTCGGCGAGGACATTTACGCCGCCAAGGAGGTGCTGGAGGCCTCTGCCGTCCATGAGTACCGGATGTTGCAGGACCTTATCCGCCTCGACACTCCCGCGGTAGAACCGGTCGCGGTGGTCACCGGCCGGGTCGGCGCCAATGGTGAGGACCTCGACCCGATCCTGCTCACCCGCCACCTGCAGTTCTCGCTCCCCTACCGGTCGCTGTTCTCGCCCGGCGTTCGCCACGAGACGGTGTCCCGGCTGCTCGACGCCATGGTGGTCCTGCTGGTCCGCCTCCATCTGGTCGGGTTCCTGTGGGGAGACGTCTCGCTGTCGAACATCCTGTTCCGGCGGGATGCCGGCGAGTTCGCCGCGTACCTCGTCGACGCCGAGACCGCCGAGCTGCACGACCAGTTGACCGACGGACAACGCCACCATGACCTGCAGATCGCGGTGACCAACCTTTTCGGGGAGTTCTCCGATCTGGAGGCCGGTCGGCTGCTCGATGCCAGCCTGGATCCCCTCGATCTCGTCCAGCAGATCGAGACCCGCTACGAGGCGCTGTGGGCCGAGCTGACCGCGGCGGAGGAGTTCGCCGGCGATGAGCTGTTCCGGATCGAGTCCCGGGTCCGCCGGCTCAACTCGCTCGGCTTCGATGTCGCCGAACTCGATATCCAGACCTCCTCCGACGGCTCCCGGCTCACCGTCCAGCCCAAGGTGGTCGACGCCGGCCACCACAGCCGTCGTCTGCTGCGGCTCACCGGCCTCGACACCGAGGAGCACCAGGCCCAGCGTCTGCTGAACGATCTGGACACCTTCCGGGCCCGCAACAACCTGGCCGCCACCGAGGAGTCGCAGGTGGCCCACCGCTGGCTCCTCGACAGTTTCGAGCCGGTGGTGAACGCCATTCCGGCCGACCTGACCGGCAAACGGGAACCGGCCCAGATCTTCCATGAGGTGCTCGATTACCGCTGGTACCAGAGCCAGCGCGACGGGCGGGAGGTGCCGCTCACCGAGGCGGTGCAGGGTTACATCCGCGATGTGCTCAGCGTCCTGCCCGACGAGGTCATCGCCGGCGAGCCTGTCGAAGGATCATCCTCGGGCCGCCAACTGGTCAACCCGCTCGACCCGTCGCAGGGATTCGTCGACGATCTCGACCCCGACGACCTCGTCGACCCGTGGGAGGCCGCTGCCCACGATCCGGACACCCCGGTGCTGCCGGACCGTTTCGATATCGATGCCCTTCGTCGTTTGAAGGGGTGAGTGGGGGAGCTGCGCCGACCGATACGATGAGCCGGTGACCTTCCACCTGTACGATTCCGCGCTCCGCGCCAAGACCGAACTCCGTCCGCTGGTCGACGGCGAGGTCTCGATCTACAGCTGTGGTGCCACCGTGCAGAAACCACCGCACCTGGGGCATGTGCGCAAAGAGGTCAATTTCGACATTCTGCGACGCTGGCTGGAGTACTCGGGCTACCGGGTGACCTTCGTCATCAACATCACTGATGTCGACGACAAGATCTTGGCGCTCGCCGCCGAAACCGGGGAACCGTGGTGGGCGCTGGCCTACCGGGTCGAGGGGTCCTTCCATGCCGCCTTCACCCAGCTGGGGGTCCTGCCACCGACCTACGAGCCCCGGGCGACCGGCCACATCCCGGAGATGATCGAGCTGATCGCTGATCTCATCGACCGCGGCCACGCCTATCCGGCCCCGGACGGATCCGGTGATGTCTACTTCGACGTGCGAAGCTGGCCCGCCTACGGCGAACTGTCCGGGCAGCGGATCGGCGACATGGAACCGGCCGAGGACACCGCGGATGCCGCCAAGCGCGACCCGCGGGACTTCGCCCTGTGGAAGGCGGCCAAACCCGGGGAACCTGCGACGGCGTCCTGGACCGCCCCGTGGGGCCGGGGTCGTCCCGGCTGGCACATCGAGTGCTCGGCGATGGCCGGTAAGTACCTGGGCGACGCCTTCGACATCCATGGCGGTGGGCTCGACCTACGATTCCCCCACCACGAGAACGAACTTGCCCAGTCCCGGGCGGCGGGTCGGCCGTTCGCGCAGCACTGGATGCACAACAACTGGGTCACGATGGCCGGCGAGAAGATGAGCAAGTCACTGGGCAACACCGCCGATGTCGGCGAGGCCGTCGCCAGCTACGGCGGCCGTGCGGTCAGGCTCTACCTCGGCGGCCCCCACTACCGCTCAGCCATCGAACTCTCGCCGGAGTCACTGCAGGAGGCCGCCGCCCAGCTGTCACGGATCGATTCCTTCCTCGACCGGGCCAGCGACCTGGTCGGCGATCCGCCGCCGTCGCCGGAGGTGCCGGAGGCCTTCGCCGCCGCGATGAACGACGATCTCGGCACCCCTGCCGCTCTGGCCGTCGTGTTCACCACGATCAAGACCGGCAATGCTGCCGTGACCGCCGGCGACGCGGAGGCGACACGACGGGCCCTGGCCCGGGTGCGCGCAATGCTGGGTGTTCTCGGCCTCGATCCCGCCGCCCCGGAGTGGTCGGCCGAACGGGGTGCGGCTGATGATCTCACCGGCGTTGTCGACGCGCTGGTGGGCACGCTGCTCGACCAGCGGGCAGCAGCGCGCGCGGCCAAGGACTGGGCTGCGGCCGACGCGATCCGCGACGCCCTGCAGGCTGCCGGACTCACCATCACCGACACCGCCGACGGGGCCCGCTGGTCCCGGGAAGGGGCCTGACATGGCCGGCAACTCCCAACGAAAAGGCGCGGTGCGCAAACGCGGCAAAGGCGTCGGGAACACCGGCCGGACCGCAGGGTCCGGTGGCCGAGTCCGGCGCGGGCTCGAGGGGCGCGGGCCCACACCCAAGGCCGAGGACCGGCCGTACCACAAGGCTTATCGCGACCGGAAACCCGGCGAGTCAGCCGCCTCGCCGGACCGTACGCGCCGACATCGCCGCCCGCCGGGCGAGGAACGGGCGCGAGGCGAGCGGACCCCAGCGGGACCTGACTGGGTGATCGGCCGCAATGCCGTCCACGAGGCCTTGCTGGCCGAGGTCCCGGTGCGCCGTGCCTACCTTGCCGAGGGCACCGAACACGACAGCCGCGTCACCGAGATCCTGCGGATCGCCGCCGAACGAGGCATCACGCTGCTGCAGGCCCCCCGGCGGGAGCTCGACCGTCTCGTCGGGGGTGGCGGGCACCAGGGGGTCGCGGTGCAGATGGCCGAGTACACCTACGCCGACCCTGCCGACCTGCGCGACCAGGCGCTGGCCGGCCGGGCCGGGCTGGTGGTGGCCTGCGACTCGATCACCGACCCCCGCAACCTGGGCGCCATCCTGCGGTCGGCGGCTGCCTTCGACGCCCACGGTGTGATCGTTCCCCAGCGGCGGTCGGCCCACGTGACCGCCGCCACCTGGAAGACCTCCGCGGGAGCCGCGGCCCGGGTGCCGGTGGCACTGGCGACCAACCTCAACCGGGTGCTGACCGACTACGCCGCGGCCGGCTTCATGGTCGTCGGCCTGGCCGGCGACGGGGACACCGATATCGGCGCCATCCCCGGTGTGGACGGGCCGCTGCTCCTAGTGGTCGGCTCCGAAGGCGCCGGCCTGTCCCGTCTGGTGCGGGAGAACTGCGATGTGGTGGCGTCCATCCCGATCAGTTCGGCCACCGAGAGCCTGAACGCGTCGGTGGCGACGTCGATCGCCCTCTACGAGATCGGCCGCTGCCGCAGCGCGGGCGCCGCTCAGCCGCAGTAGCCGGCCACGGGGCCGTGCCAGGCCACGGGAACCGGAGCCCCCACGCACAGGGTCGAGGTGGCCCGCGCAGGCTGGCCTTCGGTCGGCTGCGCAGCCAGCGCCACGCCCCAGGGTCGCTGCTCCACCCCCAGCAGCCCCCACACCGAGGACGGGGCGAGGGTTTGCTCGATCCGGGTGTCCTCCGGATCGAGCCCGGAGGCCTCCGCGAAGTGCCGGAAGGCGTCGTCACGCCCCAAGACATCGTCGATGTAGCCGACCTCCTGGGCGCGCCTGGTACCGAGCAGGGCCGCACCCACGTCGTCGGTCATCACGCTCTCGTCGATGCCCCGCTTGGTCGCCACCTGGGAAACGAACGTCGCGTACTCATCGTCAAGCGCCTCCTGGATGACCTCACGTTCCTCCTCGGTGACCGGGCGGAACGGGTTTCCGACATCCTTGCCACGACCGGCGGTGAAGTACTCCTGGTCGACGCCGCCGGTGGTGGTGACACCGGTTCCCAGCAGACCTCCGTCCACGGCGACCACATCGGTGTACTGGGACACCGGTCCGGTGATGACACCGACACTGCCGATCTGCGAGCCGTGATCGGCAATGATCTCATCCGCGCCGGCCATGGCGTACATGCCGCCGGAGGCCGACATCGACTCGACGTAGGCGTACACCTGGTGACCGGTCCGCTCCCGGTAGCGGTCGATCGCATCGGCTATCGCCCGGGAACCGCTGATGGAACCACCGGGAGTGTTGAGCAGCAGGACGACACCGGAAGCATCCTCGGCTGTCACGGCATCGAGGACATCAGCAACCTCGTAACCATAGGTTCCACCGGTGAGCGCCAGACCATCGGCCTCGGTGGCCATGATGACTCCCTGCACCGGGATGGCCCGTAGCTTCTGCGTCGCGTCGGGCGAGCCCCACACGGTGGTCAGCGGTTCCACCGCCATCTGCCCGGGTCCGGCCAGGGCGGCCCCCGCGGCGAATCCCATGAAGACGAGGCCGCTGGTGACGGCGCTGATGAGGCTGACCACGATCACCGCGAGGCCGAAGCCCAGGCCGACCCCGGAGCCGAGACCGAAGCCGCGCGCAAATGGACGCTCGCGCCGCGGGGGAACCGGGCCTGACGGATGCGGAGGTGGCGGGGGTTGGGTGTCAACCGCGACCGCAGCCGCGCCTGCCGGTTCCTCAGCCGGTACCGCACCGGCGGGTTCCACCGGTTCGGCAGGCGGAGAGGTCTCCGGGTCAGGATGCGCGGACGGGGTGTGCTCAGTCATGGGGTCGCCTCTGGTCGGGGGGTGTCGGATCGAGTCTAGCGACCCTTGGTTGCGAGAAGTCGTGGGTCTTTCTTGAGTTTCCCGGCTGCGATGGCGACCACCGCGCGGGTCGGCTCTCCCCGACGAGACGGTACGGTTCGACTCGGGGACGCCGGAGTCCCCCGGTGCGCCCGCCATGATGCGTTGAGGATGACCAGCGCTTGGGGTCCGCGCGGTCGGTTCCTGATGGGGCGGCCTACGGTCGGGTCGACCACATGGTACGGTCCGACGGCTCAGGTGGGCCCACGTGGAGCGGGGCATCAGATCAGACGACACGACGAGGTGGAGGAAGCCATGACAACGACCGGGCGCGTGCTGGTGGTGGGATCGCTGAACGCGGACCTCGTCGTCCACACCGAGCGGATCCCCGGACCAGGTGAGACGGTCACCGGCAGCGACCTGGCGGTGGTTCCCGGGGGCAAGAGTTCGAATCAGGCGGCGGCGGTGGGCCGGCTGGGTGGCGATGTCGCGCTGCTCGGCTGCGTGGGCGGTGACCCTCACGGGCAACTCCTCACTGACGCGTTGCTGCGGGCGGGGGTGGACGTCTCCCACGTCCGGGTGATCGACGGAGTCCCGACCGGCTCGGCCATGATCGCGGTGGAGGACTCCGGCGAGAATTGCATCATCATCAGCCCCGGCGCCAACGGCCACCTCACCGGCGCCGACGTTGACGACGCGCCAAGCTTTTTCGATGCCGCGGTTCCCGGTTCGGTGCTGACGCTCTGCCTGGAGGTATCGGTGGACGCCGTGCGGGCGGCAGCCGCGCAGGCCGCTGCCCGGGGGATCCGCGTGGTGCTCAACATCTCCCCGTTCGCCGAGGTGGGGTCCGACCTGCTGAACCTGGTGGACCTCCTGGTGGTCAATGCGCACGAACTGGCCGGACTCACCGGAATGTCCGTTCCCGACCCCGCCGGCGACTGGACCGGTGTGGTCGCCGCCGCGCGGGCCGCCCTGGGGGACGCCGGCCCTGCGGCGGTTGTCGTCACCCTCGGCGCCGACGGCGCCCGGACGGTCGACCTGGCCAGGGGGACCGTGTCGAACCGCATTCCCTCCCCCCGCGTCACCGCGGTCGACACCACCGGCGCCGGCGATGCGTTTCTCGCCGCCCTCGCCTTCCGGCTCACCCGGGGCGACGATTTGGCCGACGCGTGCGCGTTCGCGGTCCGGGTTGGCGCCTATGCTGCCACCGGTGAGGGAGCACAGAACTCCTACCCCACCGCCGCCGACCTCGAGAACTGGCCCGGGTGACTCGGCCGGCCACCGTGCCGTCCCGGCGGCATCGCCTGGCGGGGTCGGGATCGTGGTCCCGCGCCTCGATGCGCCGCACACAGCGGTGGCCGACCGTGGCGGAGGCGGATCCGCGCCCGATCAGCGCCCTGCCGGGACAGGCGACCTGTCGGCGGGCCGCAGCGGTAGATTAGGCCTCCCGCATCCGAGAAGGAGTCAGTTGTGCCCGACCTCACCGCCACCGCGTCCGGGGCGTTCACCCAGGCCCTGTCCGTGATCGCCTCGGTGGAGCCGCGGATCAGCGACGCCATCGTCTCCGAACTGGACGACCAGCGGGAGAGCCTGAAGCTGATCGCGTCGGAGAACTACGCCTCGCTGCCGACCCTGCTGACGATGGGTAACTGGCTCAGCGACAAGTACGCCGAGGGGACCATCGGACACCGGTTCTACGCCGGCTGCCAGAACATCGACACCGTCGAATCCGTCGCCGCCGAGCACGCGCGCGAGCTGTTCGGGGCCGAGTACGCCTACGTCCAACCGCATTCGGGCATCGACGCCAATCTGGTGGCCTACTGGGCGATCCTGCAACACCGCGTGGAGTCCCCCACCCTGGAGCGGCTCGGTGCGCGCAGCGTCAACGACCTCTCCGAGGAGGACTGGGAGGCCCTGCGTGCCGAGTTCAACCGGCAGCGGGTGATGGGGATGAGCCTCGATGTCGGTGGTCACCTGACCCACGGTTTCCGCCCCAACATCTCCGGCAAGATGTTCCACCAACGCTCCTACGGCACCGATCCCGCCACCGAACTCATCGACTACGCACAGTTGCGCGCCGACGCGAAGGAGTTCAAACCACTCATCCTCGTCGCCGGCTACTCCGCCTACCCACGGCGGGTCAACTTCGCCACCATGCGCGAGATCGCCGACGAAGTGGGCGCCACCCTGTTCGTCGACATGGCTCACTTCGCCGGTCTGGTCGCCGGCAAGGTCTTCACCGGCGAGGAGGACCCGGTCCCCTACGCCCACGTCGTCGCCACCACCACACACAAGTCGTTGCGGGGGCCGCGCGGCGGAATGGTGCTGGCCACGAAGGAGTACGCCGACGCCGTCGACAAGGGCTGCCCGATGGTCCTCGGCGGGCCGCTGTCGAACATGATGGCAGCGAAGGCTGTCGCGCTCGCCGAGGCTCGGACTGACAGCTTCGGCACCTACGCGCAGAACGTGGCTGACAACGCACTCGCCCTCGCCGAGGGACTCACCAGGCGCGGGGTGCGGCTGGTCACCGGCGGAACGTCCAACCACCTGGCCCTCATCAACACCACCTCGTTCGGCCTCACCGGGCGCCAGGCCGAGTCGGCGCTGCTGGATGCCGGCGTCGTCACCAACCGCAACTCCATCCCGCGCGACCCGAATGGCGCCTGGTACACCTCTGGCATCAGCATCGGCACGCCGGCACTGACGTCGCGCGGGTTCTGCGCGGGCGAGTTCGACGAGGTAGCGGCGCTCATCGTAGACGTGTTGACAGCCACAACTCCGGTGAAAGCCTCCACCGGCAAGCCGGGCAAGGCGAAGTACGATCTTCCGGCCGACGTCGCCGAACGCACGCGTTCCCGTGCGGCCGAACTCCTCGCGAATTTCCCGCTCTACCCGGGACTGGACCTGAGCTGACCCGAAGCGAGGAGACTGGCTCCGAAACGCCGCTGGCGCGGCCGCTCAGCCCACGGCGTCGGACGGTGCTCGATCACCTTGGCTGCCAGCCTCGCCGATCCTCCGCCAGGCACCACTCAGTCACGCGTGCGGACCGCAGGATTCTCGGATCACCAGTTCGAACGACACGGTCTCGTGCGGGTTGTCGCTGGCCTCGTCGGTCGCCAGGGCGACTGCGCGTGCGGCGAGGTCCTCAAGGGGCTGCCGAATGGTCCTCAGAGGTAGCACGGAGTATGCGGAGTGTTCGGTTCCGTCGCAGCCGGTGACAGCCACGTCCTCGGGAACCCGCAGCCCTAGCTCATGGCAGGCGAACAGCACTCCGTAGGCCTGTTCAGTCGCACATGTCACGGCGCGGGGACCGCTCGAGCTCGCCAAGAACTCTCGCGCGACGCGGGCGGCGTCGGCACGGGAGATGCTGCTGCGAGCTTCAAAGAACCGAGGAATGCGCGCTCAATCCTTCCTCGGGCTCATCCTGCCCGGGATCGGCAACGGTATGGCCATCTTTCTCCTGCGGACCTTCTTCCTCGCCATCCCGGAGGAACTCGTCGAGGCCGGGCGGCTGGACGGCCTCGGCTGGTGGGGAATCTTCACCCGCATCTATCTGCCACTGTCGCCCGTCGCTTATCGGCGCGGGGTTGATGCTGTTCCTGTTCCAGTGGCAGGCCTACGTGTGGCCGCTGCTCATGGGAACCGACGACGCCCACATTCTCGGACCGATCGCGCTGTCGAACCTTCAGGGCCAGTTCCAGGTCGACTACGGGGTGCTGTTCGCCGCGTCCATGGTGCTGATCCTGATCCCGCTGGCGACTATTCTCGGCTTCCAGCGGCAGCGGGTGGAGATCGGTCACCGGTCACCTGGGGGAGCGCCTGTTGGACATCCCCGCTAAGCAGGTCCCCGGATTCAGACCGGCCGCGGTGGCGGGGCATGCCGGCCTATTGAGCGTCGTGCGCATGCTGTCGGGTTGCCACGCTTTGGTTATCGGTGCCCGCACCCACCTCTACGAGGGTCACGGCGTCAACTCGGTGGTGCACGGGGTGCGGGTGGCGGCGGCGCTCGGAGTCACGACCCCGGTCCTCACCAACGGGGCAGGCGGCATCAATCCTGAGTGGGTTCCGGGCCGAGCAGTGCTGATCAGCGACCACCTGAACCTGGCTGCTTGCAGCCCCCTGATGGGCGCATCCTTCGTTGATCTGAGTGAGGTCTACTCCCGCCGGCTCAGAGCCATCGCCCGGGAAGTCGACCCGGACATCACCGAAGGCGTGTACGCACGGGTGGGCGGACCGCAGTATGAGACTCCGGCCGAGGTTCGGATGCTCCGCGCGTTAGCTGCCGATCTGGTCGGTATGTCGACGGTCCTTGAAGCCATCGCCGCCAGAGCAGCTGGTCTTGAGGTGCTGGGCCTGAGCCTCGTGACCAACCCCGGCGGCTGGCGTTGAGGACGGGCCGCTCGATCACGCAGATGTTCTCAAGACGGGTGCGATCGCTGAAGAGCGGCTTGGGCCCTACCTGGCTGAGGTTCTCAATAGGTCAGCATCGGTTCCTGATTGAACGAGACCCACGTCAGGTCAACCGACAGGAACGCCACCGTTGGCTAGCGCTCGACGAGCGTGCCCTCCAGCGTCGTGACGAAGTTCCGCAGCGAATCGGGGAGGTCGCTGAGGTGCCAGTTGTCGGGTCCGTGGTACCAGGGCAGGTCGGTGCTGTCGGCGTCCTCGTCATCGTCGGTGGCTGACAGCCCGTCGAGCCAACGTTCGGTTCCACCGAGGACCACCGCGTAGGGCAGCACCTCACTCAGCTCAGCGATCTCCCGGCCCGGTGGCATGGTGTCGGTCGCCTGGGTGAGCAATTGCCCCCGCAGGATTCCGAGCCCGGACAGCACCGAGGATCCGCGGGCGGTGCGGGCCGGCATCGCCTGACCCACCTGGCCGGCACCGAGGCTGAGGGCGAGCAGGACCAGACCGAGCAGGCCGAACGGAGTGACGGCGATCAGCGCGACGGTCAACACCGCCGAGACGGCAAGCGCGATCCGACTGCCGACCGTCCAGGCGTTGCGGGTCTGGTCGGGGCGCTGGGCGAACCATCCCTGTTCGACGACGGTGTTGTAGAGCTCGGACTGAAGCTGGTCGTGGGCCTCCGCGATGGCCGGGCCGATCTCCGAGAGGCGGTGGGACTCCCCGGGCGGGGCGAGCACGCCGAGCAGGGTGGTCTCGTAGGGCCGCAGCTCCCGCGCATCGGCGCGGCGCTCGAACTGCCAGTCGGTGCGCGCGAACTCGCCGCTGCGCGGGAGTTCCCGGATGAGCAGTGATCCGTGCACGGCGAGATCGATCACGGTGGCCGCCACATCGACCGGATCCACCCGCTGGTCGAGCAGGGTGCCCACCTCGCCGGGGCGTACCCCCTCGGTCACCGCGAACTCGCTGATCCCATCGCCGGCCGGACGGAAAGTTCCCACCACCGTCGGCTCGATTCCCACCCCGGCAGCATCCTGCCCGAAGCGGCGGTGGACCAGCGCCAGCGCTGCCGCACCGAGGATCCCGATGCCCAGCGCGAGGGCGAGCGGCAGCGGCGTGGTAGAGAACGCGTGTTCCAGAGTCCAGCGGGTGTCGACCTCAGTATTGGGTGCCACCACTCCTGCGGGGTAGCGGACGATCGCCTGGACGACCTCACCCGGGCCGCGCGGCCCGTCACGGAAGACGGGAATGCTCTGCTCGTGCGTCCCCCCCTGATACCACTGGCAGGTCCCTGGATTGGCCGGAGGGCCCGCATTACAGGCGATCATCGTGAAGGGCCCCGGACCGGCCACCTGAGCCTCGAACATCGTCACGCCGACGTTCAGTCCCTGGAGGTAGCGCCAGCCGACCGTCGTGGAACCGTCCGTGTCCAGAGCAGCTCCGCGCACGCTGTAGGACAGCGTCACCGGTTCTGCCACCGCCGGGATCGTCACCACCGTGTAGGCACCGTCGGTCGAGACCTGGGCGCCGGCGTCGGCCCCGTCAGCGGTGACCGCACTGACATTCTCGATCGTGAAGCGGTAGACCTCCCGGCTCGACAGCGGCAACTCGGTGGCGAACCGCTGCACAATGTCGCCGACGTCCGCACCGGGAGTGATGACCGCCTCGACCTCAAGCAATCCCGAGTCCGTCACCGTCGCGGTGACCACATAGGACTCAACCGTGCCGTCGGCCCGCACCGAGGGCGCGCCGAGCCCCAGAACGAGGCACACGAAGAGAAGGAGGGCACCCAGTCGGCGCCGGAGTGGGATCGTCACGCGATGAAATTACCGCACTCGTGGTCGCTTGCGGCCAGGAGGTCTGACACCGCGCGGTATTTCGAGGGGCAACAGCCCCGGGTCGTTGCCGGATCAGAGCGGTTCCGGGCCCGATTCCCTCACAGCGGCCTGAACTCAGCCCAGCGCACCCCCGTCCGAGCGGCGACGGGTCGCTAGGCTGACCGCGTGAGCAATCAGTCGTGGGGGCGTCCCCCGCAGCCCCCTCCCGCCGGATGGCCCGCGCCTCAGCAGCAGGGCCAGCCGAGCCAGTGGCGCCAACCCCAACAAGGACCACCGAGCCCGTGGCCCCAGACCCACCAGGCCTCTTGGCCGGCACCGCCCCAGGCACCTTGGCCGGCTCACCCGACCCAGCAGCCGGGCTCGTGGCCGCCACCGCCCCAGCAGGGCCCGTGGGGGCCACCGGCCTCCGCGCAGGCTCCGCAGCAGCAGGCGTGGGGAGCTCCGCCCGGCCGGCCGGGCGGCTGGGGGCCGCCCCAGCAACCTCGACGCCGTTCCGGGGGCTGGCTCGGGGTCGCCCTCGCCGTCGTGGTCGTGGTCGGCGGCGCGCTGCTGATCTCCTCCCTGGTCAGGTCGATCCTCACCGGGCCGGAGACGACCGAGGGCGTTGACCCGACCAACGTGCAGTACGTGAACGAGGACTACACCCCGCCGCCGGCGGACCTCAACCCGCCGCCCCTCCCCGGACCCAAGGACGACGCCGCCGCGACCCCGCTCACCCAGGACAATCCGCTCTACTTCGAGGCGATCCCCACCCCGACCCGGTGCGCGATGGGCCAGATCGACATGCTGAGCGAGACCGTTCCGGTCATGGAGGACCATCTCAACGAGCTGATGGGCTGCCTGATGCGCGTGTGGGATGATCCGGTGTCGTCGGCCGGCTTCGAAATGCCACGTCCCACGGTCACCGTCTACGCCGACCCGATCACCACCGCCTGCGGAACACTGGAGGAGGTCAACGCCATCTATTGCGGCGCCGACCAGCGCGTCTACTACGCCCAACCATTGTTGCGGGCCTTCCCCGATGACGTGGGCGCCACCACCTACGCCGCCGAGATGGTGTTGGCCCACGAGTTCGGCCACGCGGTGCAGGCGCGGACCGCCATCCTCATCTCCGAGCTGGTGCTCGAACAGAATGCGCTCACCGAGGAGGACGCCTTTGACGCTTCTCGCCGCCTGGAGATGCAAGCCGACTGCATGGCCGGCCAGTTCATCAACTCGGTCGCGATCAGCCAGGAGCTCGATCAGGACAACCTCGCCCGGCTCAGCGATGTCGTCTACCACCTCGGCGATGACGTGCTGAACGATGAGCCCGGGTTCTCGGCCGATCATGGCACCGGGGAGGCTCGGCAACGGTGGTTCACCGCAGGGCTGGAATCGGCCGATATCGGCACCTGCAACAGCTTCACCGCGCCGGCCAGCCAAGTGCGGTAGTCGGGGGCGCCGCAGGATCCCGGGAGTAGAAGCCGACTCGCCCTCCTGGTGCGCCACGCCAAGCCGGGATAGTTCCGCACGCTCATTACCGCTGACCAGCGCTGCGCCAGCGGCGGTCAGCTCAGCAGTGCTGTCGCCAGGGCGGCCACGCCCTCGCCGCGTCCGGTGAGGCCCAGACCGTCGGTGGTCGTGGCCGACACACTGACCGGGGCCCCGACGGCCTCGGTCAGGACCGTCTCCGCCTCGGCCCGACGTTCGGCCATCCGCGGCCGGTTGCCGATCACCTGAACCGCCACGTTCACCACGGTGAATCCGGCCGCCCGGACCCGGCGAGCGGTTTCGGTGAGGAAGGCGACCCCGGATGCGTCAGTCCACTCCGGCGCCGCGGTGCCGAAGTTGCTGCCGACATCACCCAGTCCGGCGGCTGACAGCAACGCGTCGCAGGCGGCGTGTGCGGCTACGTCCCCGTCGGAATGGCCGGCAAGGCCACGTGGTTCCTCGGGAAAATGGAGTCCCGCGCACCACAGTGGGATCCCCTCGGTCAACCGGTGGACATCCGATCCGATGCCGATGCGCATCAGACCAGTTCGGCGCGGGCGACAAGCGCCTCGGCGACAGCCAGGTCGAAGGCCTCGGTGATCTTGAAGGCCTCCCGGGCCCCGTCGACGAGGGTCACCCGGTGGCCAGCCGCTTCCGCAGCGGAGGCGTCGTCGGTCACGTGCTTGTGCGTATACCCGAGGCGCTCGTGGGCGGCGTGCAGCACCTCCCGCCGGAACCCTTGCGGGGTCTGCACCAGCCGCAGGACCGAGCGGTCCACCACCGCACTCCCACTACCCGACACCTGCCGCACCGAATCAGCCACACCGATCGCGGGTGCGACGGCCTCCGCCCCGGCCAGGATCGCGTCGATGACCCGCCTGATGAGATGGGGTGGTGCGAACGCGCGGGCGGCGTCGTGGACCAGAACGATGTTGGTGTCGGAGATAGCGGCGTGCGACTCGAGCAGGGCCAGGCCGTTGGCCACGGAGTCCTGACGCTCGGCCCCGCCCGCCACAAAGAGGCAGGGAATGGAAACACCGGAGAGAACCTCGGCGAAATCCTGTTCCAGCCCGGCTGCGACCACAACCACCGCCACATCGACGCCCCCGGCCGCCAGGTTCTCGACCGCCCGGGTTACCAGCGGGACACCGGCGGCATGTCGCAGTGCCTTGGGAACACTCCCGGCCATTCGGACGCCGTTCCCGGCCGCCACCACAATGGAGACGACCGGTCGGCGTTCGGTCTCTACGTCAGACATCCTCACCATCGTAGCCCCGATCCTGCTTGGCTCAGCGCCACAGGGGTGAGGCTCGGGGCCTTGGCGGGGACGGAACCGCTGAACGCGGCAGAATTTCTGCCCGGAGGGTTTTTCGCCACGTGGATTCCTCGGTGGTAGCGGGTCGCCGTGTGATGGGACGGTCAGCGGTCAGGTTACCCGCATCACACGCAGAACAGGACACACAAGCGAGGGTAACCGCCGATCAAGGACACCCGCCGGAATCTCCGCGTCAGGAGGCGAGCACCTCGTCGAGCAGAACCTCAGCGCGATCCTCCTCGACCTTCTCGGCGAGTGCCAGCTCCGACACCAGAATCTGACGGGCCTTGGCCAGCATGCGCTTCTCGCCCGCGGACAGCCCACGCTCACGCTCACGACGCCACAGGTCGCGGACCACCTCAGCAACCTTCATCACATTGCCCGAATGGAGCTTCTCAAGATTTGCCTTGTACCGGCGGGACCAGTTCGTCGGCTCCTCGGTGTGGGGGGCCCGAAGAATCCCGAAAACCTCTTCAAGTCCATCGGCGTCAACGACATCCCTCACCCCGACCAGGTCGAGGCTGTCGGCGGGGACGCGGACGACCAGATCACCCTGCGCGACAATGCGCAGAACCAGATAAAGTCGGTCCTCCCCTTTGATCGTCCGGGTTTCAATGTCATCGATGACGGCCGCTCCATGGTTGGGGTACACGACCGTTTCGCCGACCTTAAAAGACATATGTGCAGACCCCTTTCGCGGGGACCAGTGTAGCACGCAGGGGCTGACCACCGACGGGGGCCGGTGAGTGGCGGATCGGCCCACGGGGGCTTGACAAGCCTCGACACCGGTGCTGTCGTCCACGGTTCCGCCGGAGGCGACGAGAGGGGGTCGGCTTCGTTATCCTGACGCCGACGCTTCAGTACTCGACGAGGAGCCACCATGCCAGCCACCACGGTCCACAACCGCTCGATCCGCGCTCTGGCAGTGGCGGCGACCTCCGCCCTGCTTCTCAGCGGGTGTGGTTTCAACGCCCAGACGCTGCAGCCCTACACCCCCGCAGAAGGGGTCAACCTCGACGTGGCCGACATCAAGGTCCGGAACGTGGTGGTTGTCTCCGACGCTGACGGGAACGGCATCCTGTCGGGCTCGATCGTTTCCCGCGGCGATGACTCGCTGACTGCCGTCGAGGTGGTCCCCCTGTTGGAGGGCAATGTGCCCGGCGCACCCTTGCCGGTGACCCCGCTGCGCCCGGTGACGCTGCCGGCCGGTGATCTGGTGGTTCTCACCGACCCGACGCCTGCCTTCGCCGTGTCCGGTGACACGCTGGTGCCCGGGCAGACCGTCGCGCTGTCTCTCACCTTCGCCTCCGGTGGGGTGGGCGAGGTGATCACCCCGGTGATGAGCAGCGGGGACATCGCCTTCGAGACCCTGGCCCCGGCCATTCCCACCCCGACGCCGTAGTCCGGAACAGGCGAGCCTCGCGGGGGTCGACTTCCCGCGGGCATCTTGTTGATCGCTCGGCGGGAGGCGATGACGGCGCCGTGCTGCTCGGCGGAACCGCACGTGCGGGACAGGACCGCGCGAGCGGGTTTGACGGCCGGCCCCGGCCCCGGCTCTCAGCGGTCGAACTTGTAGCCCAGCCCCCGGACGGTCACCAGGCGGTCGGGATGGCGGGGGTCTGCCTCGATCTTGCTCCGCAGCCGTTTGACGTGGACGTCAAGGGTCTTGGTGTCGCCGACGTAGTCGGCACCCCAGATCCGGTCGATCAGTTGTCCGCGGGTGAGCACCCGACCGCTGTTGCGGAGCAGCATCTCCAGCAGGTCGAACTCCTTCAGAGCCAGCGACACCGGCGCGCCGTCAACGGTCACCTCATGCCGCTCGACGTCCATCCGCACCCCACCGGCCTCGACCACGTCGGGGAGGAGTTCAACCTCCTGTCCGCGGCGGAGCACCGCCCTGATCCGGGCGACCAGCTCCCGGTGGCTGAAGGGTTTGGTCACATAGTCGTCGGCTCCCAGTTCGAGGCCGACGACTTTGTCGATCTCGGTGTCCCGGGCGGTCACCATGATGATGGGCACGCTGCTGCGTTGCCGCAACCGGCGGCACACCTCGGTCCCGGACAGGCCGGGCATCATCAGGTCGAGCAGGACCAGGTCGGCTCCGGACCGGTCGAATGCCTCCAGGCCGCGGTCCCCGTCGGGAGCGACCACCACCTCGAAGCCCTCGCGCCCCAGCATGAACGCCAACGCGTCGCGGTAGCTCTCCTCATCCTCGATGATCAGAACCGAGCTCATCGATCCACCTCCGCAGTGATGGGGACGGCTGGGAGCGTCACGGTGAAGGTGGAGCCTGCGCCGGGCTTGCTCCACACCGAGACCTCACCACCGTGAGCATGGACGATCTCCTCGACAATGGACAGACCCAGCCCGGTGCCGCCGTGTTCACGGCTCCGGGCGTAGTCAACCCGATAGAACCGCTCGAAGATCCGCTCGGCGTCGGTCGGCGCGATACCGATACCGTTGTCGGAGACCACCAGCAGCGTCCCGTCCTCCTCCGGTGCCTCCCGCGCAGAGACCACCACCCGGGCATGATCGTCGGAGTAGGCGATGGCGTTCTGAACGAGATTGTTGAGCGCGGTGAAGAGCTGTTCGGGATCACCGAGAACGCTGAGCCCTCCCGGGTCGGCCGAGGTCAGGGTGACCTTCTTGCGCTCGGCCAGGTCGGCATTGAAGGCGAGCACCCGGGCGAGGAGTTCGTCGGTGGCGACCGCTTCGCGGCGGATGTCGGCCTCGCCGAGCAGCCGGGAGAGTTGGATGATCTGGGCCACCAGTTGATCCAGTCGCAGGGCTTCGGCGCGGATGCGCTCGGCGAAGTGCGCCACCGCCCGGTCATCGTCGGGTGCCTCGGTGATGGCCTCGGCGAGCAGGCTCACCGCTCCGACGGGTGTCTTCAGCTCGTGGGTGGCGTTGGCGAGAAAATCACGAGCGGCCTCCTCGGCGCGCAACATCGGTGTGCGGTCATCGACGACCAGGAAGACCGCGCCGTCGGCCAACGGGACAGCCCGGGCCGCGAGCTCCCGCGGCGTACGCCCCGGGCGGCTCTGCTCGAGATCGACCGCGATGACACGGCCGTCGTGGCGGGCCGACCGCACGCTCTCGAGCAGTCGGGCCAGACCCACCCGGGTCCCCCGGACGACACCCTCGGTGAGCGCGGAGTCGTTGTAGGCGAGGATCTCGTCGTGGGGTCCGACGATGACCGCCGCCGAGCTGAGCGCGTCGACCACCTCCCGGATCTCCGCGACGGGATCGGCCCGGGCAGCCAGTTCGGCCGCGGCCTGACGGCGTCGCTCGGCGTGCACCCAGCACGCAAGCAACGTCACCGGAACCGCGACCAGGATGGCCACAACCGCGGCGATCAGCTCTTCCACACCGCAGATGATAGGGGTCCGGACTGGTGCTTCTGGTCGTCCGGCGGCGCGCGCGAGCGACCGTCAGCGATCGTTCACGCTATGTTCATCTGAGCGTGGGTCGGCGTTTCCCGACGCCCCTAGGCTAAAGGCGGATGCCGGGCTGATCCGGCCTTCCGGAAGGAGCACATCACCTCATGCGAGCCAGCTATCACGAGGCCCTCTCCGGCGTTGTTGGCGATCTCGTCGCCATGACCGAGCGGGTCCAAGGAGCCGTGGACGGTGCGACCGAGGCCCTCCTGGGGGCGGACATCGCCGCAGCCGAGCGGGTGATCACCAACGACGCCGAACTCGACACCATGCACGATGACGTGGAGACGCGCTGCTTCGATCTGCTGGCCCGACAATCGCCGGTGGCCGGTGAGCTGCGGACGGTGGTGGCCGCCCTGCGGATGGTGGCAGATCTGGCCCGCATGGGCGACCTGGCCGCGCACATCGCCAAGATCGCCCGGCTGCGCTATCCCGATCAGGCGGTCCCCGAAGCCTTGCAGGCGAACTTCCACCGGATGTCGGCCCTGGCCAAGGAGATGGTGGGCATCGCCGGCCGAACCCTCGCCGAGCGCAACATCCTCGATGCGGAGAAGATGGCCGATGACGACGAGGAGATGGACGACCTGCGCACCAACCAGTTCAAGCTGCTGCAGGACGACCGGTGGGACTACGGCATCGAGTCGGCGGTCGACTGTGCGCTGCTGGGCCGCTATTACGAACGGATCGCCGACCACGCTGTCCTGATGGGTAGCCGCGTGATCTACATCGTCACCGGCATGCAGCCCGAGGGCGAGAACTGGACCATCGCCTGACCTGGGGGGCGGAATCCCCTGGCGCCCACTGGTTGAGCCGGTCCCGGGCCGCCCCACCCACCGCCCGATCGAGCAACGGGGCCCACAGGAGCAGACCCCCCGCACGCGAGACGAACCGCACGGCGACCCGGCTACCACGCCGGACGCACCCGCAGACCCCCCGCACGCGAGACGAACCGGGCAGAACCCCCACCACAGCGGGGCCCACGGGGGGCAGAGCCCCCGTGCGTTATTTCTTCCCTTGGTTCTTGACCGCCTCGATCGACGCAGCGGCTGCCGCCGGGTCGAGGTAGCGACCACCGGGGTTCACCGGGGCGAAGTTCTCGTCAAGTTCGTAGTAGAGCGGGATACCGGTCGGGATATTCAGGCCGGCGATGTCGTCATCGCTGATGCCGTCGAGGTGCTTGACCAGTGCCCGCAGCGAGTTGCCGTGGGCGGTGACCAGGACGGTGTTCCCGGCGGCGAGATCCGGCTTGATGTCGGATTCCCAGTACGGCAGCATGCGCTCAACCACGTCCTTGAGGCACTCGGTTCGGGGGCGGAGGGCGGGGTCGATGTCGGCGTAGCGCGGGTCGTCGTACTGGTTGTAGGAGTTGTCGTCGCTGATCACCGGCGGCGGGACGTCGTAGCTGCGGCGCCACTCCATGAACTTGTCCGGACCGTACTGCTCCAGGGTCTCGGCCTTGTTCTTGCCCTGCAGGTCACCGTAGTGACGCTCGTTGAGCCGCCAGTGTCGCCGCACCGGGATCCAGTGCCGATCGCATCCGTCGAGGGCGAGGTAGGCGGTGTGGATGGCCCGACGCAGCAGCGAGGTGTGCAGCACGTCGGGCAGCAGGTCCTCCTCCTTGAGCAGTTGCGCACCCCGCTTCGCCTCGGCGATGCCCTTGTCGTTGATGTCCACGTCCACCCAGCCGGTGAACAGGTTCAACGCGTTCCACTCGCTCTCGCCGTGGCGGAGCAGGATCAGCTTGTAGGTCATGGGACCAGCGTATCGATTCCTCGGGCGTGTGGTCGGTCAGCCTCCGAGAACCTCGGCGAGGTCGTAGCTCACCGGCTCCTCCAGCTGGGCATAGCTGCACGAGGCCGGAGTCCGGTCAGGTCGCCAGCGGACGAACTGGGCTGTGTGCCGGAACCGGGCGCCCTCCATGTGGTCGTAGCGGACCTCGACGACCCGGTCTGGGCGCAGCGGGGTGAACGAGAGGTCCTTCTTGGCATTCCAGCGGGAGTGGGCGGCAGCCGTCGGGGTCCGGGGAAAGGACTGGTCCATGTTGTCAGGGAGTTGTTCGGTCGGCTCGGCCCATGCCCAGGGGTGGTCGGTGAAGTCGGTCACCAGCGACTGGAGTTCGGTGAACAGCTCACGGCGGCGTGCCATGGGAAAGGCACCGATGACCCCGACACTGTTGAGCGTGCCGTCGTCGGTGTACAACCCGAGCAGCAGGGAGCCGACGGCGTCGGTCTCGTTGCGGTAGTGCCGGTAGCCGGCGACGACGCAGTCGGCGGTGCGCTCATGCTTGATCTTCCACATGACGCGCTTGTCCTCGAGGTAGGGCTGGTCCAGCGGCTTGGCGATCACCCCGTCGAGCCCCGCCCCCTCGAACTGGGTGAACCAGCGTTGCGCCTCGTCGCGGTCGACGGTGGCCCGGGTCAGGTGGATCGGCGGGACGGTATCGGCCAGGGCGTCGGTCAGGGCGGCCCGCCGCTCAGAGAAGGGCCGTTCGACGTAGTTGGTTCTCCCCAGGGCGAGGAGGTCGAACGCGACGAAGCTCGCCGGCATCTGCACCGACAGCTTCGCGATCCGGGACGCGGCCGGATGAATGCGCTGCTGAAGCAGGTCGAAGTTGAGGCGGTCCCCGGTGTCCGGATCGATGAGGATGATCTCCCCGTCGATGCAGGCGGGGTCGGGGAAACTGGACTTCACAGCCTCGACCAGCTCGGGGAAGTAGCGCGTCATCGGTCGGGAGTTGCGACTGCCGATCTCGACGGCGTCCCCACTGCGCCAGATGATGGCGCGGAAGCCGTCCCATTTGGGTTCGAAGAGAACCTCGACGCTGGGGAACTGCTTGACCGCCTTCGCGAGCATGGGGCCGTACGGCGGGGTGATGGGCATCCCCCACTCCGCGTCGCGCTCAGCCTTGGGCGCCAAGTATTCCTCATCGGCCCGGTCACTGCGGCGCTTCGAGGGCGGCACGCGCGGCGGCTCACCGGGCATCTTGGGGTAGTCGGGGGGGAAGTTGAGTTCGCCGAGCCCGCGTTCCAGGTCGGCCTCCCACAGCCCGAGGGCTGCGGTGAGGTCACCCGGTGCGTCGTCCATGTCCCGCCACGGGCAGGAGCGGCGTTCCAGCAGGTCCGGCACGGAGCGGACCGTGAAGTCGGCGGGGGCAGCGTGCTCGAGTTCGTCCCAGGTGAGTGGGGTGGACACGGGCGCGCCGGGCAGCGGCCGCGGGCTGTAGGCGCCGGCGATGGTGCGGTC
>JBKEBV010000072.1:0-4149 GCA_047973315.1 Propioniciclava sp. | reverse complement strand
GACGTCGACGAGGATCCCGAACTGACCTCGCTGCGACACAGGCTGATCGGGTCCATCGTGCTGGCCGTTCCGGTGATCGCGATGGCGATGATCCCCGCGCTGCAGTTCACCTATTGGCAGTGGGCTTCGCTGGCGTTGGCGGCGCCGGTCATCGTGTGGGGGGCCTGGCCGTTCCACAAGGCGGCGTGGACGAACCTTCGCCACGGCAGCGCGACGATGGACACGCTCGTCTCGCTGGGCACGTCGGCGGCCTTCCTGTGGTCCCTGTACGCGTTGTTCCTGGGCACTGCCGGAACACCCGGCATTACGCACTCATTCGAGCTGACCATCGCCCCGTCCGACGGCGCGGCGAACATCTATCTCGAGGTCGCAGCGGGCGTGACGATGTTCATTCTCGCGGGCCGCTATTTCGAGAAGCGCTCCAAGCGTCAGGCCGGTGCCGCGCTGCGCGCACTGCTCGAACTCGGCGCGACGGAAGTCGCCGTGCTGCGCGGCGGTGTCGCGGAGCTGATCCCCACCGAGGACCTGCGGGTCGGCGACGAGTTCGTCGTGCGGCCCGGAGAGAAGATCGCCACCGACGGCGTTGTCGTGTCCGGCACATCGGCGGTGGATGCGTCGATGCTGACCGGTGAATCGGTTCCCGTCGAGGTTGGTGCGGGAGATGCCGTCACCGGGGCGACAGTGAACTCCGGCGGACGCCTGGTCGTGCGGGCGACCCGCATCGGCTCCGACACACAGCTGGCACAGATGGCCAAGCTGGTCGAGGACGCCCAGACCGGCAAGGCGGAGGTGCAGCGCCTCGCCGACCGTATCTCCGGAGTGTTCGTCCCGATCGTCATCATGATCGCGTTCGTCACTCTCGGAGCCTGGCTCGGGGCGGGGTTCCCCGCCACCGCAGCGTTCACAGCGGCCGTGGCCGTGCTCGTGATCGCCTGCCCGTGCGCCCTGGGCCTGGCGACCCCCACCGCTCTGCTGGTCGGCACGGGGCGGGGCGCCCAGATGGGCATCCTCATCAAGGGCCCCGAGGTGTTGGAGTCGACACGCAAGGTCGACACCGTGGTGCTTGACAAGACCGGCACCGTCACCACCGGCAAGATGACCCTCACCGGCGTCATTACCGAGCCCGGGGTCGACCGTGGTCTCCTGCTGCGCCTCGCCGGGGCGCTCGAGGACGCCTCCGAGCACCCGATCGGGCAGGCCATCACGAAGGCCGCCACCCAGGAGATGGGTCAACTCCCCGCACCGGAGGACTTCGCCAACGTTGAAGGCAAGGGAGTGCAGGGCATCGTGGACGGCGCGGCGGTGGTGGTCGGCAGCGAGTCGCTCCTCGCCGACTGGTCACAACACCTGTCCGACGAGGTGGCGGCGGCGAAGGCCCAGGCACAGGGTGAGGGCAAGACCGTCGTCGCCGTCGGATGGGACGGGCGGGCACGCGGCGTCTTGGTCGTCGCGGACACCGTCAAACCGACCAGCGTCGAAGCGATCGCGCAGCTGAAGAAGATCGGTCTGACTCCGGTGCTGCTCACCGGCGACAACGAGACGGTGGCCCGCCGGATCGCCGCCGAGGTCGGAATCGAGCAGGTGTTCGCGGAGGTACTCCCCAAGGGAAAGGTTGATGTCGTCGCCCGGCTCCAAGAGGAGGGCAGGGTCGTGGCGATGGTCGGCGACGGCATCAACGACGCCCCCGCGCTTGCGCAAGCAGACTTGGGGCTGGCACTGGGCACCGGCACCGATGTCGCGATCGAAGCCTCCGACCTCACGCTGGTGCGCGGTGACCTCCGGGGCGCCGTCGACGCGATCCGGCTGTCACGCAGGACCCTTGCCACGATCAAGACAAACCTGTTCTGGGCCTTCGCCTACAACACCGCCGCGATCCCGATCGCCGCATTGGGGATGCTCAATCCGATGCTCGCCGGTGCGGCGATGGCGTTCTCCAGCGTTTTCGTCGTCGGCAACAGCCTGCGGTTGCGCGGCTTTCGCAGCATCGCATCCTGACTCCCGGCATGGGGTGGTGCGGCGTCGGTGGGGCCCCGCCGACGCCGCACCCGTGCGATCCTGAACCGTCAGACCGACAGAAAGAGCCAACACCCATGTCCGACACCACGGCCCACACGCATGGCTACATGACCGACAAGGACAAGTACCTCAACCGGCTCAAGCGGATCGAGGGACAGGCCCGCGGCATCCTGAAGATGGTCGATGAGGAGAAGTACTGCATCGACATCCTCACCCAGATCAGTGCACTCACCAACGCCCTGCAAGCGGTGGCACTCGGGCTGCTCGACGACCACCTGAACCACTGCGTCCTCGACGCGGCCCGCGCGGGCGAGGAGGAGGGGCGGGAGAAGATCAAGGAGGCCTCCGACGCCATCGCCCGTCTCGTCCGTTCCTGACAAGCATCGGGTGGCGCCCGATTCACGCCTGCAGGCCGAGGGCCACGACGGCGTCCCGAACCCCTTGCTCTGAGGCCAGCCGCAGCGACAGGCGCCGCGCGGTGTCGGCACGCTCTGTGCCGCTGCGAAGGGCGACAATCAGTTCGGAGAGCCGGTCTGCGTCGAGCCGGTGCAGCGGCAGCGGACCGGCACCGACCCCCACCTCGGTGAGGCGCCGCCCCCAGTAGGGCTGGTCGGACATGTGGGACACGACGCCGGTGGGGATACCCGCCCGCAGGGCGGCGTGCGTGGTCCCGGCGCCGCCGTGGTGGATGACGGCGGACATCCGCGGGAACAGCCACTCGTGCGGGACGTCGTCGACACCGAGGATGTTGTCGCCGTCGTCGGCGCAGGCCGCCGCCAGGGTCTCGGGCATCACGGCCCGGACGCCGGTGGCGGCGATGGCCGAAGCGACGGCGCGTGCGATTCCCGGGTTGCGGGCCCCGCCCATGCTGCCGAAGCCCAGGTAGATCGGCGGGGGGCCCGCGGCGAGGAAGCCCGTCAGCGCCGATGGCGGCCTCCAGGTGGGCACGGTGGGCAGGAACCAGGCGCCGGTGACGTGAAGGTGGCCGGGCCAGTCGGTGGGGGTGGGCACCAGCAGGCGGCTGGCGCCCAGCACCGTCGGCACGGTCTGCAGGGTGCGGGAGAAGTCGCGGCGGCCCGCCGAGCGCATCCCCAGTTCGGTTCGGACCCGGGCGCCGACGGCGCCGAACGCCCCCGCCATCCAGTGCAGTTCGCTGCGACCGGCGGCGAGGTTCAGCCGGCTGCGGTGGCTGGGGCGCGGCGCCTGCAGGCCGACCCGGCCGTCGGCGGAGGGGTGGAAGGGCGACAGAAGGGCGTTGGCGTGGCGGACGCCGTCGTGCCCGGCGAGCGCCGCGGCGGCGTCGACGGTGAGCAAACCGGAGAGAAACAGGTCGGCGCTGCCCGACAGCGCCAGCACCCCGTCGGCCACCACCGGGGCCCAGCGCCGAAAGAGGCGGGTGAGGTTGAGCAGTTCCCGGATCGGGTTGCCGCTGGAGTTCGTGACCCAGCGCGTGCCCAGCTCCGAGCCGATCTGATCGGCGATGGTGTACGTGAGCGGGCTGAATCGCAGACCGCGACCGGTGATGAGGCCAGCGAAGTCTCTCGGTGCGGCGACGGTGACCTCGTGGCCGGCGTCGCGAATCCCGAGCCCCAGGGCGACCAGGGGCTGGACGTCGCCCCGTGAGCCCCCGGCGATGACGGTGACGCGCACCCGCCCAACCTAGTCGACGTGTCCATCCCGCACCCAGCGCAGGGCCCGCACACTGGGCCTACGTTTGTATCGGCGAGCTTGGTGACGTCAGGGTGGGTCCGCGAACTGGCTGCGGGGTCTACACAGGTGCGGGCCCTGCCCAGTCGTGCACGACGACCTTCCCGATGGCGCGGCCGGCCTCGACCAGTTCGTGGGCCTCGCGCAGCGTCTGGGCGGTGATCGGGGTGAGGATGCGGGTCGCAGTGGTGCGGACCCGCCCGTCCTCGGCGAGGTCAGCGACCTGGTTCAGGAGCCGGTGCTGCTCGATCATGTCGGGGGTCTGCTGGACGGGTCGGGTGAACATCAGCTCCCAGTGCCAGGTAATGCTCTTGGCCTTCAACGGGGAGATGTCGCGGGGGCCGTCGTCGATGGCGGTGATCTGCCCGAACGGACGGACGATCTGCGCATACAGCGGGATCTGCCCTTCGGAGTGGGCGGTGAACA
>JBKEBV010000062.1:0-9681 GCA_047973315.1 Propioniciclava sp. | reverse complement strand
CGTCGTTCTCGCGCTCGACGACAACGGCGGCGAGGTCATCCTCACCGGCCGGGGGCTGGGTCACGGCGCCCGCCCCGGCCATGGGGTGAACCGGGACAAGATCGTCCGCGTCTTCAAACCTGATGCGGGCAGCGATCCTGACCATCTGGCCGACGCGCTGGCCTCCATTCCCCCCGAGCACGTGCACCTGGTCGGCACCGCGATGCACGCCGCCGGGCTCCAGGCCAGGGCGTCGGCCAGCCCGACGCTGGTCGTCGCACTCGCCGACCACATCTCCTTCGCGCTCAAGCGCCGAGCGATCGGGATGGACATCACCTATCCGCTGCTGAGCGAGGTGACCCATCTCTATCCCGAGGAGTACGGGCAGGCACGCTCCCTGCTCACCGCCGTCAACAGCGAACTCGACGACCCGCTCGACGATGGCGAGGCCATCGCCCTGGCCCTCCATCTGGTCAATGCCGGCTTCGCCACCGGGGACATCTCCTGGACCTACACGATGACCGGGGTGATTCAGCAGTTGGTCGAGGTGATCGAGCAGACCTACGACCTCCGTCTGGATGAGAAGGCGGTGAGCATCGGGCGGTTCGTCACCCATCTGCGCTACCTGTTCGTGCGGATCAGCCAGCACAGTCAGCTCGCCGCGGAGCATTCGGCCATCGGGGCGGCTATCCAGCAGGCGCACCCGTCAGCGTTCGAATGCGCCCAACGGCTGGCCGGGATCCTCGAGTTGCGCCTGGGATCGGCGCTCACCGACGACGAGGTCACCTACCTCACCCTGCACGTCGCCCGCGTCGCCCAGGACGCCGCCTGATCTGACCAGCTCCGCCATCGGGCGCCCTCCACCGTGGACACCTCCCCCCGGTTCACCGGGGCGCTGGTCGGGCTACGCTCCGCCTATGAATGCGCCCGGGTCCCGTCGTCGTGCCGCAGCTGCCGGGGTGGCGGCGACCGTTCTGGGTGTCGGTCTGGGCGAACTCACCGCCGCGCTGGTGGCACCCCAGGCGAGCCCCTTCACCGCGGTGGGCAGTTCGTTGATCGACATCGCCCCGCCGGTCGCCAAAGATGTCGCGATCGCGCTGTTCGGCACCGGCGACAAGGCGGCGCTGCTCACCGGCATCGCCGTGGTTCTGCTCGCCGTGGCGGCGCTGGCCGGCGTGCTGCAACTCCGCCGTCCCCCCGGCGGGGTCGTGGTCGCCCTGGGATTCGGGACGTTGGGGATCGTTCTGGCCGCGAACCGGCCGGATGCGGTCGCGCTGGCCTGGCTGCCCTCAGCGGTCGCCGGGGGCGCGAGTGCCCTCGCCCTGGCGACACTGGTTCGGGAGGTCAGCTCGCCGGCCGCACCCGCCGGTGAGGGATACGACCGGCGCCGCTTCCTGACGCTGGCCTCGGCGGCCGGGGTCGTCGGCATTGTCGGGGTCGTCGGCGGCAGCCTGCTGCGCGCCTCCCGTGGCGCGGTGACGGTGGTGCGCTCGGCGCTCAGGCTGCCTGAGCCGGCGGTCGTCGCCGATCCGGTCCCGGCAGCCGCCGACCTCCAGATCACCGGCCTCTCACCGGTGGTAACGCCCACCGACGACTTCTACCGGATCGACACCGCCCTGGTCGTCCCGCAGGTTGATGCCGCGACCTGGCGCCTGCGCATTCACGGGCTGGTGGAACGGGAGGTGGAGATCAGCATCGACGACCTGCTCGCCCTCCCGTTGGAGGAGTCCTTCACCACGCTCATGTGCGTGTCGAACTCCGTCGGCGGTGACCTGATTGGCAACGCGAAATGGCTGGGCCACCCGGTGCGGAACCTGCTGGAGCAGGCCGGTCCGACCGCCGAGGCCGACATGGTGCTCTCCACCTCGGCCGACGGCTTCACCGCCTCAACGCCGCTGGAGGCGCTCACCGACGACCGGAATGCGATCCTGGCCGTCGGGATGAACGGCGAGCCGCTCACCCCGGAGCACGGCTACCCGGTGCGGATGGTGGTCCCGGGGCTCTACGGCTACGTCTCGGCGACGAAGTGGGTCGTCGATCTGGAGGTGACCCGGTTCGATCGCGCCCAGGGCTACTGGACTCCTCGCGGCTGGGCCGCCCGGGCGCCGATCAAGGTGCAGTCACGCATCGATGTGCCCGCCCGGGGCAGCACGGTCTCTGCCGGAGAGGCTGTCATCGCCGGTGTCGCCTGGCACCAGCACGTGGGAATCTCCGCGGTCGAGGTCCAGGTCGATGACGGTCCCTGGCGGGAGGCGACCCTGGCCAGGGCGATCTCGGCGGACACCTGGGTGCAGTGGAGTCTCGCCTGGGACGCTCGTCCCGGTCGGCACACGATGCGCTGCCGGGCCACCAACACCGACGGTGAGACCCAGACCCAGTATCCGGCGCCGCCTGCGCCGGACGGGGCGACCGGCTGGCACGAGATCGAGGTCTCAGTCTCCTGACCGGGCCTCAGAGCGGGCGGACCACCAGCGCACAGCCGAGGACGGCGACGGCCAGTACGACGATCAGGCCCGAACCGACGACCAGGACGGGAGCGAGCCAGGTTCCGTCGGTGGAGGCGACCGGCAGCCCTACCTGCACGACGCCGGTCGGGGCGGCATTGTTGCTGGGCCGCGGATCGGCACCGAAGGTGGCCACCTGCGCCTGCCCGACCAGTTCACCGGCATCCCGCGCCGAGGCGGCCAGGGCCAGCGCTGCCTCCTCGCCGGGCGCGAGCGACACCCACCGAGCCGACCACCCGGCGGTCGCTCTGGGTGCAGGTCGGCGCAGCCGGGAGCGCCACCTCGATGGCAGCCTCGGGCAGGGTGAGCGTGACCAGGACATCCGGAGCCGGTGACGGCCCGGCGTCGGCCACCACGACCGTCCAGGTGAACCGTTCCCCCACCGTGATCTCGGCGGGAGTTGCCGCAACGGACACCGCCAGTTCCGCGCCCCGGGCAGCCGTCGACATCCGCAGATGGCTCTCGGTCCCAGCGGCGAGCCCGAGGCTGACCGGACCTCCTGACTCTCCGGCGTCGAGGAGCCGCGACGGCGCCTCGGCGGTGAACTCGACGCCGCTGCGCGACCATCCCTGCGGGAGTTCCTCGGTCACCGTGTAGCTGCCCGCGGGCAGGTCGAGGGTCTGCACGGCGTGATGGTGCGGGTCGGCCATCAGGACCGCCTGGTGCCGCTGGCCGGCGCGGGTCCCTCGAAGGTCACCACCGGCGGTTCATCGGTGATGTGTCCGGCCGGGGCGGTGATCCGTACCCGGGCCGCCGCAGCGATCTCCACGGTGCAGACCACATTCCGGCCCGAGTCCAGGTCGACATAGGCCTCACCATCGAGGTCGACCATCGCGTCGTCGCGGTGGTGCGCGCACCGCAGCGCCTGAACCAGGTGTCCGGAGGGGAGGTCCTCGACCCCGACCCGGTACAGCCCCGGACCGAGGGACCCCAGTGACAGCTCGCCGGCACCGGCCCGCAGCTCCACCGGACGCGAGCTCCGTTCGGCCGGCCGCTGACCTGGTCGACCCGTTCCAGGGTGATCGACAGCTCCCCGGTCACCGCCTCCGGCCCGATAGCCATCACGGTCAGGTCAGCCGGCATCGCCTCGGCCACCAGACAGCGTTCGGTGGCGACCCCGTCGCGCGGCATCGCCGCCCCCCGGCGCAGCGTGGTCCAGTCGCAGCGGCCGTCCGGGCCGATCCTGGTCCAGCCGGCGACCTGCAGCAGCACGGAGGTCTCGCCCCAGCGCACCGGCTGGTTCTGTGGGTCAGTAAGCAGGGTCAACCCGGCCTCGCATTGGTCAGGAACCGCCTGCTTGAGACAGGGAAGGACCCCGGCCGGCGCGGTGGCGGCCGAGGCGCCGCTGGTCGGCATCCGGATGGTGAAACGCGCGGTGACGCGTTCGGTGGCCGAAGTCACCGGGTCGGCGAGCGCAACGACGGTGGTGAGGCCGACCGAGCGCAGCGCCTCCGGGGTGTCCCCGTCGGTGAGGCTCAGCCGGCCGATCTCGATCAGGCCTGCCTGAGGCTCGGCGGAGTGGGAGCCGGCGAACCCCAGTCCGGAGGATCGGGTCACCTCCCAACATCCGGCGGCCTCGCCCTGGCCCCAGCGAATCTCGTTGTAGGCGCCGAGGTGGCGGTCCGGCTCGAGGCTGTGACCCGGACCGACGTCGGAGGTCCCGTGGCGGACACAGTCGGTGGCAACCGCATCGGTCATCACCGGATCGGTGAAGTACCCCACCGAGCGTCCGACGGGGCATTGCGGTCGGCGATGAGGGCCGGAACCGCGCCCAGCATCAGCCCGCCCAACAGGGCGGCGATGAGCAACGGGGCAGCCGGGGGGCGAGGTGGCGTCGTCGCTCGCGCGCAGCATCGGTCCCCCTCCGAGCTATCGCCGGGCGGCCACTCACCCAGCAAACATTGTTATTGAAAGTTAGAATATGGGGTGGGTAGCCGAGTTCTCCAGAAATCGACCCGACTGGATGACAGTCGTTGTCGACTCGCGGTCAGCGGGCGCGGTCGCCGCCAGAATGCACCGCGTGCTCGGCCTGCTTCAGCGCCTCGTCGACCAGCGCCAACGCGTGTTCGTCCACCAGACGGTAGTAGACGCGCGTGCCCTCCTGCCGGGTCGCGACCATCCGGGCCAGGCGCATCTTCGCCAGATGCTGGGAGACTGTGGAGGCGGGCTTCTCGACGATCTCGGCAAGTCGGTTGACCGACAGCTCCCCGTCGGCCAACGCCAGAATCAGCCGGACCCGGGTGGCCTCGGCCAGCATCGAGAAGACCTCGACGGCGAGCTCGACGTAGGGGTGCGCCGGATGCCTACCACCGGAGTGCACCAGATCGGTCATGGGGAACATTCTCCCGCGTTCCAGCGATCAGGGGCGCCCGGCACTCCGCGGCAGCGGGAATAGTCGGCGGTCCGGCACAGTTGCAGGCGGCGTGAAGAAAATTGGCTTCCTCTCGTTCGGGCACTGGTCGGAATCGCGCCATTCCCACACCCGCTCGGCGTCCGATGTGCTGCACCAGTCGATCGATCTGGCCGTGGCGGCCGAGGAGCTCGGTGCCGACGGCGCCTACTTCCGGGTTCACCATTTCGCCCACCAGCTCGGCTCGCCGTTCCCGCTGCTGGCGGCCGTCGGCGCCCGCACCTCACGCATCGAGATCGGCACCGGCGTCATCGACATGCGCTATGAGAATCCGCTCTACATGGCTGAGGACTCCGGCGCTGCCGACCTGATCGCCGGCGGCCGGCTCCAACTCGGCGTCAGCCGGGGATCGCCGGAACAGGTCGTCGAGGGCTATCGCTACTTCGGCTACGCCCCGCCGGAGGGCTCCACCATGGCCGATGTGGCCCGGGCCAACACCGAGACCTACCTCAAGGCGATCGACGGGACCCGGTTCGCCGAGCCCAGCCCGCAGCCCATGTTCCCCAATCCCCATCCGGGGCCTCTGGCGATCCAGCCGCAGTCCCCGGGGCTGCGGGAACGGATCTGGTGGGGTTCAGCGTCGAATGCGACCGGCGTCTGGGCCGCGGAACTGGGCATGAACCTGATGAGCTCCACCCTGAAGGTGGACGAGTCCGGGAAACCGTTCCACGAGCAGCAGGCCGAGCAGATCCAGACCTATCGAGCCGCTTGGCGCGAGGCCGGCCACACTCGGGACCCCCGCGTCTCGGTGAGCCGATCGGTGTTCCCCCTGGTCAGCGAGCAGGACCGGGCCTATTTCGGCCACGGGCAGGATTCCGACGACTCCTTCGGCGCCATCGACAACTTCCGCGGCGTCTTCGGGCGCTCCTACGCCGCGGAGCCGGACGTCCTGGTCCAGCAGTTGGCCGAGGACTCAGCCATCGCGGCCGCAGACACCCTGCTGCTCACCGTGCCGAATCAGCTGGGCGTGGAGTACAACGCCCACGTCCTGGAGTCGATCCTCACCCACGTGGCGCCGGCGCTCGGCTGGCGGTGATCCGCCAGCGCGGCTCATCCGGCGGTGGCGAACCGCTTGGCTGAGCGGGCACGGGCTTTGGCCGCCTCCTCCTCGCGGTTCTTCGGGGGGGCCGCGGTCACCAGCGCATCGATGAGTCGCTGAGTGGCCGCGGCGACCTCCTCGACGGCGCGGTCGTAGGCGTCGGCATTGGCGGCGGACGGCTTGGTCGCACCGCCCACCTTGCGGACGTACTGGAGTGCGGCGGCGCGCACCTCCTCAGCAGTGGCCGGCGGGGCGAAATTGTTCAGCGGGCGAATGTTGCGACACATCCTGCGAGGGTAGCGGCCGCCGGCCGTCGGGTCAGTGTCCCCGGCGGTGGGCGAGGGCCGGTGTCCGAAGGGTGAGCGGCTCGTCCCGACGAAAGCGGGTCTCACCTGTCAGACTGCCGTGCGTGAGTAGTGACCGCCCGGCGATCGTCAGCCCGTGGCTGCGGCTGGCGTACGTGACCGGCGGTGTCGCCATCCTGGCGCTGGGGGTCTGGCTCGCCGCCATCCCCGACGTCGACCGCACCACCCGGATGGCCGGGGTGATTCTCGCTGCGGCGGCCGCAGCATCGGTGGTGCGGCTCGCCATGATCGGGGCCGTCGTCGAGGACGACACGATCGTGGTGCGCAATCCGCTGCGGACGCACCGGATCGCCAGTCGCCGCATCACCCGGGTGGGCACCATCGGCTACGACGGCGCCCTGGTGCCGGACAGCGCGGTCGGTCGGCTGAGCCCGTTTCGCTCCTTCGCCTCGCCGGTGCTGCACCTGATGCTGCCCACGGCCGCGGAACGGGGGCCTTTCACCCCCCAGGACCGACTGGAGTTGACCTGTCTTGCCGGGTCGCCGGCGGGCGCGGCGTACCGGGCCGAATCCCTGGCCGACGCCCTCCGCGCGCAGGGGCGGACCGTTCTCGGCACCGAGGAGTCCGACCCGGGCGGGATGCCTGACACCATGGTCGACTGGTCGATCGGCCCCCTGCCCCCGCGGGCCCGTCGCAGCAGCATTCCGGGGCAACCCGAGTGGGGACCGGGGAGCCGGCGGCGTCCTGATCGCGCGCTGCCCTCACTCCCCCGCGAACCTCGGCCGGTGCGTTTCCTGGAGTGGCTCACCCTGACGGTCTTCGGGCCGGGCGTGAGCGGGCTGAGCTGGACTGTGGTGAGCCTGCTGTTCGCTCTGGTCGCCGTCATCCCGCTCGGACTCGGGGAACAGTCCGCCCACCTCACCGCCCTCACCCTGACCCATTCGGGGACCACCGCCACCGCGACCAGCTGTGAGGCACGGTACGGACGTGCGCTGACCGAACTCCGGGTCACGGTTCCCGGCGTCGCGGACGCGATCACCCTGGCCTACCCGGATCCCGGGGTGCTGCTCCGGCTGATCAGCGCGAACCAGTGGGTCGAGTGTCCGCAGGAGTACGCGCCTCCGCTGCAGGTGAGCTATGCCGTGCAGGCCGGCGGTGGGGTCATCGCTCTGGCCTCCGAGGATCTGGCGTCGCTGGTCTCTCCTTGGGCGCCCCGGATCATCCTGGGCGTCGGGTTCGCGATGGTGCTCCCGGTCGCCGTCTGGGCGGTGTGGGCCTGGCTGGCTCTCCGCTGGTCCGAGGGCCGCTGGGACCCGTGACGGCAGCACCCGGCTGGTGAGCGTGACAGGGTCGCCGCTGACGCTGCCGCCTGCACCCGGGGTGTGCCTACCTACCCTCCGTCGGCCCGTGGTCGGCCCCGCTTCGGGAGGGGACCTGCGTCCTTCGGAAGACGGCCGGCCTTGCGCAGGGCGTCACGGATGATCACCTCCACCTGCGCATTGACGCTCCGGAAGTCATCCCCGGCCCACCGACTGAGTGCGTCATGGACGGCCGGATCCAGGCGCAGCAGCACCGGCCGACGCTCCCGCTTGGGACGTCGGCCGGGGGGCCGCTCGTCGTCGACCATCGAATCAGGTGTACAAGTTGCTCGCGTTCACCACGGGCGTCGTCCCGCGCTCCGAGCAGAGCACGACCAGAAGGTTCGACACCATGGCGGCCTTACGCTCGTCGTCCAGGTCGACGATCTGACCCGCTTCGAGCTTCTCGAGAGCGTTCTCCACCATGCCGACAGCACCCTCCACGATCTGCTCGCGGGCTGCGATGACGGCCGACGCCTGCTGCCGCTGCAGCATGGCCTGGGCGATCTCGGGGGCGTAGGCCAGGCTGGAAATCCGCACCTCGATCACCTCGATGCCACCGATCACCACCCGTTCAGCGACTTCGTGAGCGAGCGCCTTCGAGATGAACTCGGTGTCCCCCCGCAGGCTGATGGTGTCGTCGGCCGTGTCGTACGGGTGACTCATCGCCACGTGACGCAGGGCGGATTCCGCCTGCACCTGGACGAAGTCTGCGTAGCTCTCGACGGCAAAGGTCGCCTTCGCCGTCTCCGCAACCTGCCAGACGACGATCGCGGCAATGTTGATCGGGTTGCCGTTGGCGTCGTTGACCTTGAGCTCGTTGGTCTCGAAGTTGTGGACCTTCACCGAGACCTTCACCCGCGTGGAGAGCGGCACCACCATGACCAGACCTGTCGTCCGGACGGTACCCACGTAGCGGCCGAAGAACTGCACCACTTTGGTCTGACCGGGCGACACGACCGTGATCCCGCTGAGCGCCAACGCGGCAGAGATCAGCAGAACCACTGCAGCCGCCATGAGCGCCGCCCCAGACCCACCAGCATCTTCGCGGATGCCACCCAGGATGGCGACCCACACTCCGCCGATGATCGCCGAGACCCCGACGATCAGGGGAAGGAATCCAGTGATCGCCCACGCGGGCCGTTCTCCGACGTGGACCCGTGCTGCGCCTCGACCTACCGGTCCGACGTCGGCGCCCGTTCCTGCAGGAACCTCAGACATGACACCCTCCTTCATGGGATGCGATACAAAAAAGATATCACATTTGCGGATCGGGGGCTCCCACGGTGAGTGTGGCCGGACCCACCGATGGATGCCGCCATGAGCGCACTCCACGGACGCGACACGATCCGCGCGAAGCGCTGACCTGCGCCTACCATGAGCGGGGTCGACACCGCCAGCGTGCCCGAAGGGAATCGCGCAACGGGCGAGCGTCGGTGGATCCTGATTCAGCGAGAGCACCTCACCGAGGCTGGGCGCCACGAACCCGCGGCAGGCACGGCTTGCGCCGATCGGGGGATCGCCAGCGACGTCACCGAACCGACGGGTCGCCTGCCTCATCGGCAGCCGTCAAGGTCTGCAGCGCCCCCACCGCCGTGCGCCGATAGGTCTGAGCGTCGACACCCAGTCCGAGAGCCCGCTGAACCGCGTATCCGGCGACGAGGCCGAACAGCAAGGTCACGACTTCATCAACACCGACGGACGGGGCATTCTCGCGCACCCAGGGAGTGATGAACGCCTCCACCGACGTCCGCATCAGTGTGGTTTCCTCGGCGAGCAGGTCCGCGAGCTCAGCATTCGACTGGGCCCCCGACCAGATCTGGAGCAGAGTCGTCGGCATCCGCTCATCGGCGGCCACCCGCAGCAAGGCTGCCTCCAGGAGGCCCGCCGGAGAGATTCCCGGCGTGGTGCGCATCACCATGGTCATCGGTTCGGCGATAGCGCTCTTGCCGACAGCGAGGACGAGTCGTTCCTTGTTGCCGAAGTGGTGATAGATCGCCCCCGTGGACGTTCCGGACGTGGCGACGACCTGCGAGATCGACATGCCCTCGACGCCGTTGCTGCGGATCAGGTCCCGGGCGGCCGC
>JBKEBV010000056.1:0-6236 GCA_047973315.1 Propioniciclava sp. | reverse complement strand
CAGATCGAGGACCGGTACCCCGTCGACGACCCCGACGCTGACGGCGGCAACGGAATCACGCAGCGGTTCACCGGCCAGCGCCCCCCGCTCGCGGAGCCAGGACACCGCATCGGCCAACGCGACGTAGGCGCCGGTGATGGAGGCCGTCCGCGTGCCACCGTCGGCCTGGAGCACGTCACAGTCAAGGACGATGGTGTTCTCCCCGAGGGCGGAGTAGTCGAGGACCGCGCGCAGCGCACGGCCGATGAGCCGGGAGATCTCGTGGGTCCGCCCGCCGATCCTGCCGCGTCGGGATTCCCGGTCAGAGCGGGTGTGGGTTGACCTGGGCAACATCTCGTACTCGGCGGTGACCCAACCCAGGCCACTGCCCTTGCGCCACCGCGGCACACCCTGAGTGACCGATGCGGCCACCAGGACCCGGGTCGCCCCGAACTCGACCAGAACTGACCCCTCGGCGTGGTCCAGCCAGTTCCGGGTGATCCGGATATCGCGCAGTTGGTCAGGTGTACGGCCGTCGCTCCGGGTGATCGGCATATCAGCAGACATCACAGCGCCACCCTACCGACGATCTGTTCGACACCGGCCAGCTCCGCGCCGATGAGGCGGTGACCGATGCCGGAGAACCGCTCCGGGTTTCCGGTGGTGAGGAAACGGTGCGCGCCGGGTTCGCCGGCCGGCCGGGTGAGCCCCAGATCGGTCAGGGTACGGAAGGTCTCGCGGGCGCACTCCTCCGAGGAGCTCACCAGGGTCACCTCGTCACCGAGGACGTAGGACAGCACGCCCGCCAGCAGCGGATAGTGGGTACACCCCAGGATGAGGGTGTCGATCCCGGCCGCCTGCAGCGGGGCCAGGTAACTGCGTGCGAGAGCGAGGAGTTCCTCTCCACCGGTGATGCCACGCTCAACGTAGTCCACGAAGGCGGGGCACGGTGCGGTGTGGAGGCTGACTCCGGGCACCGCCGCGACAGCGTCGTCGTAGCTCTGGGAGGTTGCGGTTGCCTCGGTGCACACCACGCCGATGCTCCCGGACTTGGTGAGGGTGACCGCACGCCGCGCGGCGGGAAGGATGACGTCGATCACCGGCACGTCATACCGTTCCCGGGCATCGCGGAGCACGGCGGCTGAGGCTGAATTGCAGGCGACGACCAAGGCCTTGACGCCGGTCTGATAGAGGTGGTCGAGACACTCGAGCGCATACTCGCGCACCTCGGAGATGGGCAGCGGACCATACGGGGCGCGGGCGGTGTCGCCGAGGTAGATGACATCGTCGGCCGGGAGCTGGTCCCACACCGCCCGGGCGACGGTGAGACCGCCGAACCCGGAGTCGAAGATCCCGATCGGGGCTCCGCTGGTGTTCACAGGCGCTGATCTTACGCGACGCCGGTCATCGGGTTCCCAGGGTGAGAAGAACCGGTCCTCGCGCGGCCGCGGCACCGCCACCGCAACGGCCGCCCTCGGCTGCCGCTGCCGGGCAGACGCCGCAGCCGCCACCCGGACACCCCGCCGCCAGCGTGTCGGCCTGCAGTCGGCCCATGCGGACCAGGTGATCCACCGACGCCTGGACCACATCCACCCCCAGTCCGGTGCGCCGCGACACCTCCGCCAGCGATCCGACGCCGTCGGTGAGCTCGGCGAGCACACGGCTCAGAGGCCCGGTCACCAGAACAACCGCCCCGCCTGGAAGACAGCGACGGCGACCACCCAGGCGAGCACGAATTGCAGCGCGACGCCGAACAGCGTCCACCGGCCCCCGATCTCACGCCACTGGGCGGCCAGGGTCGCCACACAGGGGGTGTAGGCCATCAGGAAGATCATGAACGCCCACACCGCCGGAAGCGGGTGACCCGCCGACGAGATGTCGAAGGCCTGCATGATCGCAGTCCCCAGATCTCCGGTGCCGCCGCCTGCGGTCGGATCGGCCACGGCGTAGGTCTGCGCCCACGAACTGATCACGGCTTCCTTGGCCACGAACCCGACGATCAGCGCCGAGACGGTCTGCCAGACACCGAAGCCGGTCGGAGCGAAGAGGGGGGTGATGAGCTGAGCGCCGCGGGCGTACAGCGATTCCTCGACCGGCACCTGGGCGAAGGTATACCCGCCCGTCAGCGGGATGGACTGCAACAGCCAGACCAGGGCAACCGTGACCACGATAATTCCCGAGGCTGTCCGGAGGAAGCCCTGCAGCCGAGTCCACATGACGCTGAGCGTCAGCCGCACCGTCGGCACCTGATAGGGCGGCAGGTCGATGACCAGCGGTTCGCGGCCCATGCTGCGCCACAGGGTTCGACGCAGCAGCAGCCCCACCGCCACCACGAAGAGGATCGACAGCAGGTACATCACGAACACCGCCGTGCCGGCGAAGTCGCCGAAGAAGATCGTGCCCAGCATCACGTAGACGGTGAGCCGCGCTGTGCAGGAGGTGAACGGAACCAGCAGCGCGGTGAGGATCCGCTGACGGGAGTCCCCGAGGATCCGGGTGGCGCTGATGGCCGGAACGTTGCAACCGAAACCGACCACGAGTGGCAGGAAGGCCTTCCCCGGAAGCCCGAGCCGGCGCATCAGGCGATCGGTGACCACGGCAGCGCGGGCCAGATAGCCCGAATCTTCCAGCAACGCGAGCAGCAGGAACATCAGCGCCAGCAGCGGCACGAAGGTGAGCACCATACCCACCCCGGCGATGAGGCCGTCGACGACCAGCCCCTCGACCCAGGAATCGCCCAGGCCGAGGCGGACGAATCCGCCGCGGGTGACCTCACTGAGCCAGCCGTTGACGAACCCGTCGAGGGCGTCCTGCAGCGGGGCCGCGACGGTGGTGGTGACCTGGAAGACCAGCCACATGACCCCGAGAAAGGCCAGCGGGCCGGCCACCGGGTGGGTGACCACCCGATCAATGCGGTCCGACAGGCTCACCCGGTCAGCCCCCGACGATGTCGATGCCGCGGCCGCGGCACCCTCGATCCATCCGAACCGCTCGTCCTCCCGCTCCAGATCATCGGCGGCAGGTCCGCAGGGCCGGGGAACCGGGCCGGACTGAGCGAGCGCCTCCCGCACCGTCCGGGTCAGGGTGTCGAGGCCCCGGCGCCGACGCGGGTCGACGGCGACGACCGGGCAGCCGAGTTCACGCGCCAACGCGAAGGTGTCGATCTCGATTCCGGCCCTGCGCGCCATGTCCCCCATCGTCAGCGCCACCACCACGCGGGCGGCGGTCTCCCGGAGCTGACACACCAGGTAGAGCGAGCGGGCCAGATGGGCGGCATCCGCCGCCACCACGATGGCATCGGGACCCTCGTGTGCGGGAACATCCAGCAGCAGCGTCCGGGTGAGTTCCTCATCAGGGCTCTGCGGGTCGAGACTGTAGGCGCCGGGCAGGTCGACCAGGGTGAACTCGCCGGCGTCGTTGACCGGGCAGGACCCGTCGCACTCGACGCACGCGCAGAGCCGATCCTCTCCGGTGAACCGCCATACCCCGCGGCCGACATCCACGGTGGTGCCCGGCCAGTTCCCGGTGGTCGCGCGCAGACCGGTGAGGGCGTTGAACAGTGTCGATTTGCCCACATTCGGCGCCCCGGCGAGCGCGACCACCGGGGAACCGGCCTCCGCACGCCGGTTGACCGGCCCGTGACAGGCCGTCTGCACCGACGGCAGCGCCGGCTGGATCGAGAGATTCCGGGAGAGCTGGGTCACGCGGCCGGCTCCGCGTCCATGGCGCCGAGCAGCGACGACTCGACGGCGATCCGCGCCCCAGCGACCCCGACGATGCGCCCACCGCCGGCGATGCGCCCGACCAGGGTGACCCGCGCGCCCCGGCGCAGCCCCAGCCGCGCGAGCGCGTGCCGCACCTGCGGCGCGACATCAAGGTCGGTGAGAACCAGCGGCTTCCCGAGCGGTGCCCGGTTCAGGGCGAAAGGTACGGTCACGAGGTAAGGCTAGCCTTGTCGGAAGCGGACGCGAAGGACTTCGAGGAATTTCCGCACGTTGAATGTTTCCTAAACCGGATCCACGATGATCAACGCTGGGAATCACCGGCTCATCGCGTCGAGCAGCCCCTCCAGGATGATCGCGAGCCAGTCGTACAAGGCCACCACCTGCGAGCGGGGATCGCGGACCGACAACCGCTCCAGCGCCTCGTGGTCGGCCTCGGCCTCAATCCCCAGGCGGACGGCCAGGGCTAGACGGACGCCGTTGAGCGTCTTGAGCCAGGCCTCAGCGTGCTCCCGGTCGATCTCCAGGCGTGCCCGGCCTCCGGCCGCGCGCTCGAGATCAGCCAGGACGATCGCGGCGTCCCGGACCCGGGCCTGACGTTGCTCATCCTGGGTGAAGCGCCGGTGCTCGGCCGCAGCGACCGCATCATCGGCATAGGCGTCAGGGAACAACCGGGCGACAACCGGATCGTTGGCGTCCAAGGGCGCCGCGGTGTGGAACGAACTCTCCCACCAGGCGAAGGCGTCATCGACCTCGGGCGCACCGACCCCGGCCCCGAGGAGGTCGTTCACCTGCCCGACCAAGGAGGACAACAGGCTGACCTCGACCTCGTCCAGGTGGGCGACCAGGTAGGTTCCGTCGCGCTCGAATCCGATCACTCCGCCATCTCCAGGGTCGCCCAGAGCCCGTAGGCGTGCATCGCCCCGACATCGCGCTCCATCTCCTCGCGGGTCCCCGAGGACACCTGAGCCCGCCCCTGGGTGTGCACCCGCATCATCAGTGTCTGCGCCTTGGCGGCGTCGAAGCCGAAGTAGGTCCGGAACACGTGGGTCACATAGCTCATCAGGTTGACCGGGTCGTCCCACACGATCGTGACCCACGGTGCGAGGGCCTCGACGCCAGCGGCCGGACGTTCAGCGACGGCGGTCCCCCCGCCCGGCGCCGGGACAACCTCGGGTGACGACATGGGTGCCATTCTGGCACGGCGGTTGCGCTGCTCAAGACGCTGGATAGGGTGACCGCCATGACGCAGTCAACCGCCCTGCTCACCGACCACTATGAGCTGACCATGGTGCGCGCGGCCCTGGGCTCGGGTACCGCCTTCCGACGCTCGGTCTTCGAGATGTTCCCCCGGCGGCTGCCTGAGGGGCGCCGCTACGGCGTCGTGGCCGGTACCGGGAGGCTGCTCGACGCGATCGCCTCCTTCCGGTTCACCGATGCCGAACTCGGCTTCCTCCGCGCGCAGGACATCGTCAATGACGACCTCGCCGACTGGTTGGCCGACTACCACTTCTCCGGTTCCATCTGGGGCTACCCCGACGGTGAGCTGTACTTTCCCGGCTCGCCGATCCTGGTGGTCGAGGGGAGCTTCGCGGAAGCCTGTGTCCTGGAGACGGTCCTGCTGAGCATCTACAACTACGATTCCGCCGTCGCCTCGGCAGCCTCCCGGATGACGGCCATGGCCGGCGGGCGACCCTGCATCGAGATGGGATCCCGCCGCACCGGGGAATGGTCGGCGGTCCATGCCGCGCGCGCCGCCTACATCGCCGGGTTCGCCTCCACCTCCAACCTGGAGGCGGGGCGCTCCTACGGCGTCCCCACCGCCGGAACCGCGGCGCACAGCTTCACCCTGCTGCACGACGCCGAGGAGGACGCCTTCCGCGCCCAGATCGCCGCCCTCGGACCGGGCACCACTCTGCTGGTCGACACCTACGACGTGGAGGCGGCCGTCCGGACCGGCGTCGAACTGACCAACGGACGTCTGGGGGCGGTGCGGATCGACTCCGGCGACCTGATCACCGTGGCCGGGGATGTCCGCCGTCTGCTCGACTCCCTGGGTGCGGTCAATACCCGGATCATCGTCACCAGCGATCTTGACGAGTATCAGATCGCCGCGCTGCGCGCTGCGCCCGTGGACGGCTACGGCGTCGGAACCTCCTTGGTCACCGGCTCCGGCGCCCCCACCTGCGGGTTCGTCTACAAGCTCGTCGCCCGTGCCACCACCGACGACCCTGGGGCCGATCTGCTCCCGGTGGCGAAGAAGTCGAGCAACAAGGGATCCATCGGCGGGCGCAAATTCGCCCTGCGCCGCCTCGACGATCACGGCATCGCGACCGCTGAGGTCGTCGGTGTCGGCGCGCCGCAGGCAGGGGACACCAACGACCGCCCGCTGCTGGTGGATCTCATCCGCAACGGTGAGATTGTCGGCCGCGAACCGGTGGCGGCCGCCCGCGAACGGCACGCCGCCGCCCGGGCGGAGCTCCCCTCGGAGGCGTTCAAGATGAGCAAGGGATTCCCCGCACTGGTCACCGTCAT
>JBKEBV010000052.1:0-7497 GCA_047973315.1 Propioniciclava sp. | reverse complement strand
AGTTCGACATCCCCGAGTCCTCGACTCTGAGCGCGCAGGTTCCCACCCTGGCCGGTACGGAGGCAGGCGTCGATGAGCGTGTCGAGGTGTTGCGGCAGCGGTTCGCCACCCGCACCGATGTTGATCGCGCCGCGGCGGAGGGTGATGTGGTGACCCTTGACCTCGAGGCGCGTCGTGATGGAGAGGTTGTCGAGGGCGGCAATGCCGAGGGCGTCGCCTACACGATCGGTTCCGGGGGGATGCTCGAAGGCCTCGACGAGGCCGTCACCGGGCTGTCGGCGGGGGAATCGGCGGAGTTCACCTCCGAACTGGTCGGTGGGGTGGCCGAGGGTGAGGCCGCCGACATCACCGTCACCGTCACCAAGGTGCAGACCGAGGAACTTCCCGAGGTTGACGACGAGTTCGCCCAGATGGTGTCGGAGTTCGACACGGTCGACGAGATGCGGGCCGACCTGGCCGAGGCAGCAACCCGGATGGCGCGGATCGAGCAGCTCAACTCGGCGCGGGACGCCGTCGTGGCAGATCTGGTCGCGAACACCGAGTTCGACCTGCCGGAGTCGCTGGTGAAGGCCGAGGTGGAGAACCGGACCCAGCAGATCACCGAGCAACTGGCGCGGGCGGGCTACTCCGTCGAGCGGTACCTGGAGGAGTCCGAGGACGAGTCCGCCGAGACGCCTGAGGAGTTCTGGAACCAGGTCGCTGAGAACGCCCGGACGTCGCTCAAGGCCCAGATCATCCTGGACAAGCTCGCCGACGAGGTTGAGGTGGAGGTCTCGCAGGATGACCTCACCCAGATGCTGTTCCGTCGTGCGCAGGCCTCAGGGTCCTCCCCGGAGCAGGAGATGCAGCACATGATGGAGCACAACCACACCGGCGAGTGGGTCGCCGAGATCCGGCGCTCCAAGGTGCTTGACACCATCGTCGCGGCGGCGTCGGTGACCGACAACGACGGGGCACCGGTCGATATCGCCTCCATTCGTCCTGACGGCTCGCTGGTCGAGGAGTCCGCCGAAGCCGACGGCGGAGCTGAGTGAGGCCGGGTTCGTATCGCTGAGTTCGCTGGCGGCCTCTGCCGTCAGCGAACAGCGGGCTGTGATGCTCCGTTTTGTCGGGTGCGGACGGTAGGTTCAGCCTCGTGAACGAACTTCTCCCCGGAACTCTTGCCGCATCGGGCCCCAGTGGCGTCGGCATGAATGATTCCGTCTACCAGTCCCTGCTGGCCAACCGCATCATCTTCCTCGGTTCTGAGGTCCGCGACGAGAACGCCAACGCGATCTGTGCGCAGATGCTGCTGCTGAACGCCGAGGATCCGACCAAGGATATCTATCTCTACATCAACTCACCCGGCGGATCGGTCACCGCGGGCATGGCGATCTTCGACACCATGCAGTGGATCAGCAATGACGTCGCCACGGTCGCCATGGGGCTGGCCGCGTCCATGGGGCAGTTCCTGCTCAGCGCCGGGACCCCGGGCAAGCGGTACGCCCTACCGCACGCGAAGATCATGATGCACCAGCCGTCCGGCGGTTTGGGGGGCACGGCGTCCGATATCAAGATCCTTGCCGAGCAGATTCTGCAGACCAAGCGCGAGATGGCCGAACTCATTGCACAACACACCGGTCAGTCGGTGGATCAGATCGAGGCCGACTCCGACCGCGACCGCTGGTTCACCGCGCCCGAGGCGCTCGAGTACGGGTTCATCGACCACGTCTTCGCCCGCGCCGCCCAGATCTCGTCCGAGGCCCCGAACCAGTGAGGACCCGCCAGATGAACACTCGCGCCATGGCCGACGGCATCGCGCCGCAAGGGCCGTCGATGGACTACTACATCCCTCAGTGGGAGGAGCGGACCAGCTACGGTGTCCGCCGCGTAGACCCCTACACCAAGCTGTTCGAGGATCGCATCATCTTCCTCGGCACGCCGATCAGCGACGACATCGCCAATGCTGTCATGGCCCAGCTGCTGTGCCTGCAGTCGATGGACCCGGAGCGGCCGATCAGCATGTACATCAATTCGCCGGGCGGCTCGTTCACGGCGCTCACGGCCATCTACGACACGATGCGCTACATCAAGCCCGATGTGCAGACGGTGTGCCTGGGGCAGGCTGCCTCGGCTGCCGCGGTGCTGCTGGCGGCCGGAAGCAGGGGGAAGCGGTTCGCCCTGCCGAACAGCCGGATCCTGATTCATCAGCCCGCCACCGAAGGCGGTTATGGACAGGGCTCTGACCTGGAGATCCAGGCCAAGGAGATCCTGCGGATCCGCACCCTGATGGAGGAGATGCTCGCAGCGGACACTGGTCAGAGCATCGACAAGATCAGCAAGGACATTGAGCGGGACAAGTACCTGACCGCCGATGAGGCGCTTGAGTACGGGATCATCGACGAGATCTTCTCGTCCCTCAAGGACGTCCAGTGACGCGCTAGCGCGTCATCAGGAAAGGTGGGGAGATGCCGCGGATCGGTGAGACATCAGACCTGTTGAAGTGTTCCTTCTGCGGAAAGAGCCAGAAGCAGGTGCGGAAGTTGATCGCCGGTCCCGGCGTCTACATCTGCGACGAGTGCATTGAGCTGTGCAACGAGATCATTGAGGAGGAGTTCTCCGAGGCCGCCGATGTGGGCCTGCTGGAGGAACTGCCCAAACCGCGCGACATCGTCAGCTTCCTGGACTCCTACGTCATCGGTCAGCACACGGCGAAGAAGGCGCTGGCCGTCGCGGTGTACAACCACTACAAGCGGGTCCAGGCCCAGGCATCGACGCCGCGGCGTGCCGCTGAGGACGAGCTCGTCGAGCTCGGCAAGTCCAACATCCTGCTGATCGGCCCGACCGGTTGCGGCAAGACCTATCTGGCGCAGACCTTGGCGCGCATGCTCAATGTGCCCTTCGCCATGGCCGATGCCACCGCGCTGACCGAAGCTGGCTATGTGGGTGAGGATGTCGAGAACATCCTGCTCAAGCTGCTTCAGGCGGCCGACTTCGATGTGAAGAAGGCCGAGACGGGCATCATCTACATTGACGAGATCGACAAGGTCGCCCGCAAGTCGGAGAACCCGTCGATCACCCGGGACGTGTCCGGGGAAGGTGTCCAGCAGGCGTTGCTGAAGATCATCGAGGGCACGACGGCGTCGGTCCCACCGCAGGGCGGGCGCAAGCATCCCCACCAGGAGTTCATCCAGATCGACACGACGAACATCTTGTTCATCGTCGGCGGAGCCTTCGCCGGTCTGGAGGAGATCATCAACGCCCGCATCGGCAAGCGGTCCCTCGGATTCAACAACGATCTCGCCCTGCGGCGGATCGAGCAGGCGAATCCGTTCTCCCAGGTGCGCCCCGAGGATCTGCATTCCTTCGGGCTCATTCCGGAGTTCATCGGCAGGCTTCCGATGATCGCGACGGTCAACCCGCTCGATCTCGACGCCATGGTGCGGGTCCTGGTGGAGCCCAGGAACGCTCTCACCAAGCAGTTCCGCAAGCTCTTCGAACTCGACGGTGTCGACCTCGAGTTCACCGAGGACGCCATCGCCGCGATTGCTGAACTCGCTCTGGCCCGCGGGATCGGCGCCCGAGGGCTGCGGTCCATCCTTGAGGAGATCCTCCTCAACGTGATGTACCACGTCCCCAGCGCCGAGGATGTCATCCAGGTGAGGATCACCGCCGAGGTGGTGACCCAGGGCGCAGAACCCGAGCTCTCCACCCGCGCCAGCCGGCCGTCGCGGCGCCACCGCAGCGCCTGAGGGCGCCGCCGCTCAGGCGTTGACGCCTTTGAGGGAACCGGTGAGGTCACCGGCATCACTCCCGACGAGGCAGGTGACCAGGCGATCACCGGCCAGGTTCCAGGAGTGCTCGATCGGATAGAGCGAGATCAGGTCGAAGCTGGACTCTTCGTAGGAAATGCCGACGAAGGGGGTGAACTGCTCGCGGCAGAACGAGTCGGCCTGCTGCCAGGCCTCCTCCTCGCCGGGATAGGTGTCCCCCTCCAGGGTTGTCTCGGCGTAGGCCTCCCACTTGTGCGGACCTGCGCAGTCGACGGTGGCGATGTCGTCGACCTCCGTGCCCTCATCCGTGCGGGGCGTGTCCAGGTCGGTGCACTGACCGACATCGATGGACGGCATGGCGTCCTCCACGCCCTCGGAGGATCCCTCGGTCGCCGCCTCGATGAGCGACGAACAACCGGACAGGAGCACCGCGGACCCGGTAGCGAGGGCGAGGCTGGTGAGGATGCGTTCCACAAGAGACCTTTCGAGGGTGGGGGAGGAATCAGGACTGGGCCAGGATAGCGGTGACCGCGAGCGGTTCGGGTCCGGCCGCCCAGGTCAGCGGGGTCTCGATGCGCCCCACCGCACGGAGATCGCTCTCCGCCTCGCGCAGGCGTGCCAGCGCTGCGGCGGGACCGGTCACCGTCGCCGAGGCCAGCGGGGTCTTCATGGACGCCTTGGCTGCCGACTTGGCGCCCCGGATACCGATCAGTGCGGCGGAGACATCGGCGAGGAGCTCAGCCTGCCCATCGGCGGGCAGTTCATCGGCTGTGGGCCAGGCCGCCTGGTGAACGGAGCCGGTCTTCCACCAGGACCACACCTCCTCGGTGACGAAGGGCATGAATGGGGCGAACAGGCGCAACTGGATGTCCAGGGCGAGCGCGAGCGCAGCCCGGGCCGAGCCGGCGCCCTCAGGCCCGGCGGCACCGTAGGCGCGTTCCTTCACCAGCTCGAGGTAGTCGTCACAGAAGGTCCAGAAGGAGCGCTCGGTCGCCTCGAGGGCCGTGGTGTAGTCGTAGGCCTCGAAAGCAGCAGTGGCCGTGGCGACCACCTCGCGTAGCGCAGCGAGCATCGCCCGGTCGACCGGATGGATGAGGGCCTCCGGCCCGGGGAGGGTCCCGTCGGTGGCAGCGATGCCCAGCACGAACTTGCTCGCATTGAGGATCTTCATCGCGAGCCGACGCCCGACCTTCATCTGAGTCTCGTCGAAGGGTGAGTCCATTCCTGGACGCGCCATCGCAGCGCGCCACCGGACGGCATCAGATCCGAACCGTTCCAGGATGTCGGTGGGCACGACGACGTTGCCTTTCGACTTGCTCATCTTCTTGCGGTCCGGATCGGTGACGAAGCCTGAGATCGTCGCGCGCGCCCAGGGGAGGCTGTCGTTCTCGAAGGTAGCGCGGACCACCCGGCTGAAGAGCCAGGTGCGGATGATGTCGTGCGCCTGGGGGGCAAGGTCCATCGGAAAGGTGAGCTTCCACAGTTCCGCATCGCGCTCCCAGCCGCAGGCGATGTGGGGGGTCAACGAACTCGTGGCCCAGGTGTCCATCACATCCGGATCAGCGACGAAGCCGCCCGGTACGCCACGCTGGTCCTCGGCGTACCCGGGAGCAGGCTCGGACGCCGGATCCACCGGGAGTGACTCCTCGGGGGCGGCGATCGGGGCGTCGTAGTCGGGATCGCCGTCGGCGTCCAGCGGATACCAGACCGGGAACGGAACCCCGAAGAAGCGCTGCCGGCTGATGAGCCAGTCGCCGTTGAGCCCGTTGACCCAGTTGCTGTAGCGATGCCGCATGTGATCGGGCACCCAGGCGAGTTCCTCGCCCCGCTCCAGCAGCGCGGCCTTCAGCGCCTCGTCGCGGCCACCGTTGGCGAGGTACCACTGGCGCGTGGAGACGATCTCCAGCGGCTTGTCGCCCTTCTCGTAGAAGTTGGCCATCCGGGTGGTCGGCGTCGGTTCGCCGTCAAGGTCGCCGGACTCACGCAGCAGGGTGACCATAGCCTCGCGGGCGCTGAAGGTGGTCTTGCCGGCCAGTTCGGCGTAGGGGGCCTGATAGGTCAGCCATTCCGGCGCGTCGGCCTGGAGCCGGCCGTTGCGCTGCAGCACCACCCGCGTCGGCAGCTGCAGTTCCCGCCACCAGATCACATCGGTGAGGTCGCCGAATGTGCAGCACATCGCGATGCCGGCACCCTTGTCCGGCTCGGCCGCACGATGGGGGAGGACCGGGATCTCCACGCCGAAGACCGGCGAGGTGACTGTTGTGCCGAAAAGGTGCTGATACCGCCCGTCGTCGGGGTGGGCGATGAGCGCGCACACGGCTGGGATCAGTTCCGGACGCGTGGTTTCGATGTGGATGGGGCCCTCGGCGCCGTGGAAGGCGACGCGGTGGTAGGCTCCCGGATATTCGCGTGCCTCGAGCTCGGCCTGGGCGACCGCGGTCTGGAAGGTGACATCCCACATCGTCGGGGCCTCGGACATGTAAGCCTCGCCGCGGGCGAAGTTCCGAAGGAAGGCGCGCTGGGCGACGGCTTGGGAGTCCGGGGAGATGGTCTCGTACAGGGTGCCCCAGTCAACCGACAGGCCGAGGTGACGCCACAGATCTTCGAACGCCTGCTCGTCGATGGCGGTCAGTTCGTGGCACAGGGCGACGAAGTTGCGGCGGCTGATGGGGACCTGACGCTTGGGGTTGGGCTTCTCGGGGGGGGTGAAGTCGGGGTCGTAGGGGACCGAGGGGTCACAGCGGACGCCGAAATAGTTCTGCACCCGCCGCTCGGTCGGCAGGCCGTTGTCGTCCCAACCCATCGGGTAGAACACGTGCTTGCCGCACATCCGTTGGTAGCGTGCGATCAGGTCGGTGTGGGTGTAGCTGAAGACGTGCCCCACGTGCAGCGATCCGGACACCGTCGGGGGCGGAGTGTCGATGCTGAACACCTGCTCGCGCGCAGCGGGACGGACGAAGGCGTAGGTGCCCGCGTCGCGCCAGCGGTCCGACCAGGTGGATTCCAGGCCCTCGAGGGCTGGCCTCTCCGGTACGTTCCACGCGCTCGCGGTCGGCGCGGTCACGGTCGGTGAGGGCTCAGAACTCATGGGCGCGATCTTACGGCGCGGCGCGACGGCACGTCATATCCGTCCGCCGATGAAGGCTCCGCTCAGGCGTTCGCCAGGATGAACGCCTTCAGTCCCTCGGGCGTGGCATCGGGAAGACGACTGAGGTCAAGCGGCTGGCCGTTGACCGCCAGGGTGGGGGTGCTCCGCACCCCGTCGTCATAGGCGCTCTTGTCGACATCGGCCACGAACTGGCTGGTCTGCTTGTCGTCGTAGCACTGCTGGAACGTGGCGATCTCGTCGGCGTTCATGCCGATGGCGTTGGGGATCACGTCGCGGAGCAGGTCATCGCTGTATCCCTCGTCGCCGATGATCTCCTGTCCTTGGTTCTGGAACACCGTGTCGTGGTAAGGGGAGTAGTAGCCCTGATCGGCGGCGCAGGATGCCGCGAGTGCGGCCCGGGTGGAGGCGGTGTTCTGCAGGTTCTGGTCCATGAACACCAGCGTCTTGTACTGCAACGTCCATGTCCCGGCCTCCGCCTCGGACGCAAGCATCGGCCCGAAGGTGTCCTCGAACTGGCGGCAGTTGGGGCACTGGTAGTCCAGGTACAGGGTGACCACCGGTGTCCCGTCCGGCGCGGGTGCGGTGTTGACGTCAATGCCGTTGCCGTCCGCGCTCGCGGCGGCTGGGACGATCTGG
>JBKEBV010000084.1:0-8221 GCA_047973315.1 Propioniciclava sp. | reverse complement strand
CGAGGGTCGTGGCGTCGGCCCCGAGGTGGAGGAGCTCGACCACACCACCGGCGAGACCCGCAGACGTCGCCGCGGCGTGTACCTCGACTTCTCCAGCGCCATCGAGCGCATGGGCCGCGGGGCGGTGCAGACCAAGTACGGCAACCTGTTCGACATGTACGCCCAGATCACCGGCGAGAACCCCTACGAGACACCGATGCGGATCTACCCCGCCGTGCATTACACCATGGGCGGGCTGTGGGTCGACTATGACCTGCAGTCCAATGTGCCCGGCCTGTTCGTGACCGGCGAGGCCAATTTCTCCGATCACGGGGCGAACCGGCTCGGGGCCTCAGCGCTCATGCAGGGACTGGCCGACGGCTACTTCGTGCTGTCGAACACCATCTGTGACTACTTGGCCGATGCCCCGTTCGACAAGCTCGAACCGGATCATCCGGCGGTGGCCGGCGCCCTGGCAGAGGTGAACGAGCGGGTGAACACCCTGCTCAGCATCGACGGTAGCCGCACGGTGGACAGCTTCCACAAGGAGCTCGGCAACATCATGTGGGAGTACTGCGGCATGGAACGCACCGAGGAGGGCCTCACCTTCGCCATCAACCGGATCCGGGCGCTGCGTGAGGAATTCTGGACCGACGTGAAGGTCACCGGTGTCAACGAGGACTTCAACCAGACGCTGGAACGCGCCGGCCGGGTGGCTGACTTCTTCGAACTGGGTGAGCTCATGTGCATCGATGCGCTGCACCGTCGGGAGTCCTGTGGTGGTCATTTCCGCGCCGAGTCCCAAACGGAGGACGGTGAGGCGCTCCGCGACGACGACGCGTTCGCCTACGTCGCCGCCTGGGAGTTCGGGGGCACCGGTGAGAAGCCTGTTCTCCACAAGGAACCACTGGAGTACGAGTTCATCGAGCTGAAGCAGAGGAGCTACAAGTGATCATCAACCTGCGCGTGTGGCGGCAGGCGAACGCCGGTGCCGAGGGGAAGATGGTCTCCTACACCGTCAAGGATGTCTCCGAGGACATGAGCTTCTTGGAAATGCTCGACCTGCTCAACGAGGACCTCGCCGTCCAGGGAGAGGAACCGATCGCTTTCGACCACGACTGCCGCGAGGGAATCTGCGGCATGTGTGGGGTCGTCATCAACGGTGCCGCTCACGGCCGTGGCTCGTCTCCGGTCCCGACCACGACCTGCCAGCTGCACATGCGGTCGTTCGCTGACGGTGCGACGATCGACGTGGAGCCGTGGCGGGCCGGGGCCTTCCCCGTGATCAAGGACCTGGTCGTCGACCGGACCGCTTTCGACCGGATCATCCAGGCCGGCGGTTACATCAGCGCCAACACCGGCTCCGCGCCGGAGGCGCATGCGACGCCGGCACCCAAGGTGCAGGCCGACCGTGCTTTTGACGCGGCCACCTGCATCGGGTGCGGCGCCTGTGTGGCGGCGTGTCCGAACGGGTCGGGGATGCTGTTCACCTCGGCCAAGATCACGCACCTGGCGATGCTGCCGCAGGGCCAGCCGGAGCGGTACGAGCGGATCAAGACCATGGTCGCTGCCCACGACGAGAACGGTTTCGGGGGCTGCACCAACATCGGTGAGTGCGCGGCGGTGTGTCCGAAGGAGATCCCGCTGGACACCATCAGTCAGCTCAACCGTGACCTCATGAAATCGCTGTTCAAGAGCACCGGCAAGAAGAAGTAACGCCGTCCCGTCGGCCGACGCCTCCCTGGTGGGGCGTCGGCCGTTGCCGTTCTGCGGCCACGATTTCCCGAGCCTGCGCGGTTGTGGCAAACTTGGGCAGGTTGCGATCGCCCCTGCCACAGGGGGACAGGCGACCGCACCAGGACTGGAACATCAACGAGGTGACCTGTGGCACCGGCGAGGACAACCGATGAATGAGATCGTCTCCCAGATCGCTGCCGAACAGCTGCGGTCGGACGTGCCCGACTTCCGCCCCGGTGACTCCGTGCGCGTTCACGTGCGTGTCGTCGAGGGAAACCGCTCCCGCATCCAGGTCTTCGCCGGTGTGGTGATTGCACGCAACGGGCGAGGAATCGCCGAGGCGTTCACCGTCAGGAAGATCTCCTTCGGTACCGGGGTGGAGCGGACCTTCCCGCTGCACTCCCCGATCATCGAGAAGCTCGAGGTCGAGCGCCGCGGCGATGTGCGCCGGGCGAAGCTCTACTACCTCCGTGGTCTGCGCGGCAAGGCCGCCAAGATCAAGGAGAAGCGCGAGCGCTGATCCGTCGGAGGCAGCGATGAGTGAGGGGGGATCCGGATTCTCGGCTTTCCTGCGTGAGCTTGTCATTGTGGTCGTCGGCGCTCTGATCGCCTCGACCCTGCTCCGGGTCTTCCTGCTGCAGGTCTTCCTGATTCCCAGCCGGTCCATGGAGACCACCCTGGAGGTGGGCGATCGGGTCGCCGTCATCAAGGTTGTGAAACCCGATCGCGGCGACATTGTGGTGTTCGCCGACAACCTCGAGTGGCTCGGCAACCCGGACCGGGTGCAGCACACCTGGTGGGAGTCGTCGCTGATGTTCATGGGGCTGCTGCCCGATTCGGCGACGAATCACCTGATCAAGCGGGTGATCGGCACCGAGGGGGACCACGTGGTCTGCTGCGATGCGGCCGGTCGGATCTCGGTCAACGGTGTCGCGCTGGACGAGACCTCCTACCTGTACACCAGCCCCGAAGGCGAGCAGAACCGGCCTTCGCAGTACCCCTTCGATGTCGTCGTGCCGGCGGGCCGGATCTTCGTCATGGGAGACCACCGGAGCAATTCCGCCGACTCCCGATGTCACCTGAGCGAGGAATCCTTGGGCGTGGAGGCCCTCGGGGGGTTCCCGTCGGCGGACTCGGTGGTCGGAGTGACCAAGGCGACCATCTTCCCCTTCGACCGTTGGCGGGCTTACAGCGCCCCGCCGGCCTTCGATGCCATTCCTGATCCCGCCGAACCCGCCCCCGCCGAACCCGTGGTCGCAGGGGACCTCCCGTACTGCTAGGCAAGCGTGGCATCCACGATTCGTCGCGACGCGGGCCTGTACGGTTACGAACGGGCTCTCGGGCGAGCCGGGTTCGTCCAGGTCGCCGGTGCCGATGAGGCCGGTCGCGGGGCGTGCGCCGGCCCACTGGTGGCCGCAGCGGTGATCCTGCCACCGCGCGAACTCGAAGGACTCAATGACTCCAAGAAGCTGACCGCACGCAGGCGGGAGTACCTGTTCGACGTGATCCAGGAGAAGGCGCGGGCCTTCGCCGTCGTCGGGATCGAGCCGCGCGAGTGTGATGCGCTGGGCATGCACGTGGCCAACCTGGAGGCGCTGCGACGTTCGGTCGCCCTCCTCGACGTGCGACCCGATTTTGTTCTCACCGATGGTTTTCCTGTCGATGGGCTGGGCGCCCCGTCCCTGGCCATGTGGAAGGGGGACGCGGTGGCAGCGAGCGTGGCGGCTGCCTCGATTCTGGCCAAAGTGACCCGCGACCGGATCATGGCCGACTATGCGGCAGAGTTTCCCGGCTACTCCTTCGATGTCCACAAGGGCTACTGCACCGCAGTCCATCAGGCCGAACTCGAGGCGCAGGGCCCGTGCGGCATCCATCGGATGAAGTGGGACAACGTGCGGCGAACCATTAGGCTGGACCCGATATGAGCACCGAGGATCTGGAGCAGTACGAGTCCGACCTGGAACTCCAGCTGTACCGCGAGTACAAGGACGTCGTCGGAATCTTCACCTATGCGGTCGAGACCGAACGGCGGTTCTACCTGTGCAACGCGGTCGATCTCAAGGTGCGTACCGAGGGTGGGGACGTCTACTACGAGGTGTCCCTGGGGGACGCCTGGGTGTGGGACATGTATCGTCCGGCCCGGTTCGTGAAATCGGCCAAAGTGCTCACGTTCCGTGACGTCTCCATCGAGGAGATCGCCCATTCCGAGCTCCAGGTGCCGGGCTCGCTGTAGCCGCTCGCGCCGCATCGGTACCGCGCGGTCGGAACGACGGGCCATGGTCCCGGCGAGGCTCGGTTCTCCGTCCCCGGACGAGGGGGGCGATCATGCCGCTTGACGAGTCGCGGCACGGTGTCTCGAAACCACACGGTGTCTCGAAACCACTTTGACTGGGGTTCTGCTCTTGACGCGGGGATTCTGTGCCTTGGCAACCGACCGAACCCGACCAACGGCGCTAGACCGGTCGGCGGACCCCCGGCCCGTCCAAGGACCTCTCGACGCGGGTGCGGGCGATCTGCTGATTCCGGATCAGCGGCATCAGATCCTCGGCGAAGACCGGGTTGAACAGGTCGGGCCGGTAGGAGAGGTTGTCGTGAGTCGTGCCCTCGATACGACGGATCTCCATGCCCGGGAGCACCTTGAGCCAGTCGGCATAGGCGCCCTCACCGTCGACGATCACATCGTCGAGCGGAAAGCCGGTGGCCAGGTAGACGCTGAACGGGACGAATGGGGGGTCGGCGATAGCTGAGGGTCGGGTCAGGCTGCACAACTGGTTGACTACGACCTGCCCCCGGTACTCGGTCCCCGCGCTGTAGGCGATTGCTGCTCCGTCGACGTCGGTGACGTGGCCCTGCAGGGTCTGGTTGACGATCTCCATCAGGCCGAGACTGGCCCGACCGGGAACGAAGGCGGAGCAACTCTGGTCGAGGAGGGCCTGCACGGTGGGCCCGCCGCGGACCCGGATCCGTTTGTCGGGACCCGGACCGGTGTTCACCACGAACCCGACCACCGTGACGGCGTTGGCGTGCCGCTCGCTCAGGGACGCGATGAGTTCAAGACCACGCACGTCACCCATGGAGGAGGCCACGACGGTGAGATGGGTGACCTGCCCGGAGCCGGGCGGCATGCCGACAGTCTCGCGCACGGTGTCGGCAGCCTCGTTGGGGTCGAATACCGGCGCGTACTGCAGCGCGTACACCCGGCCGAACTGTCCCACCGAGGGGGTCAGCGCCTGCGCCTGGTCGGTGCTGATGTCGCGACCGAGCCCGTTGAGGAAGACGGTCGCGCGGGTGGGGTCATAGGTCTCCGCGTCGGGGTAGCCCGGGCTCACGGCGACGATCTCAGTGGAACGGTCGTCGCTGGTGGCGGCGGTCCACATCGAGTCGAGGGCGATCAGCGACAGCGGCAGCCCCAGAATCAGGACGACAGCGGTGTAGATCCTGACCCGCAGGCGGGGTCGGATCCTGGGCGTGCTCGCGCCGCTGGTGTCCCCCACACCCCAAGCCTAGTGGCCCGTCGCAGCCGATCTGCTGTATTCGCGGCGCCAGCTGGGCCCCGGAGCGTCGTCGGGAGGGTGGCGTCGGCGGGGCGTGCCCTGTGGATGAGGAGATCTCTGCTCCACAGCTGTGGCCAGGGGTGTCCGGCCGACCGGATCGGGGTCAACGTGGCGGTATGGGGCATGAACGTAGGGACCTGGGCGCGCGCGGGGAGTCACTGGCATCGGGATATCTGGTCGGTCTCGGGTGGGAGATCCTTGACCGGAACTGGCGCTGCCCGGAAGGGGAGATCGACATCGTCGCCCGCGACCCGGACCAGGTGGTGGTCATCTGCGAGGTCAAGACCCGTTCGGGCCGCGGATTCGGTACCCCGCTGGAGGCCATCACGCATCAGAAGGCGCGCCGGTTGCGTCGGCTGGCTGCCGCTTGGGTCCGGACCCACGACGGTCCGGTGCCGGCGGTGAGGATCGATGCGATCGGGGTGCTGTTCGGACGCGACGACACCGCGGCCGTCGAACATCTGCGAGGGATCGAGCCGTGAAGCAGGGGCGCGCCCTGTCGGTCGCGTTGGTGGGCTTGTCGGCAACGCTGGTGGAGGTGGAGACCGCCGTCGGCGGCGGGCTGCCGCGGACGGTGATCGTCGGTCTGCCCGACACCGCGCTCACCGAGGCGCGGGAACGCTGCCGGGCGGCGGTGGCCCATCTCGGCCACCCCTGGCCGAGTCAACTGGTGACGGTGAACCTCTCTCCGGCGAGCCTGCCCAAGCGCGGCTCCCACTATGACGTGGCGATCGTCGCTTCGGTGCTGGCCGCCGAGGACCTTGTGCCTGACGCCAGCCTGGCCGGGACGGTGCTGGTGGGGGAGCTGGCCCTCGACGGCAGGGTGCGCCCGGCGCGCGGACTGCTCCCGGTGGTTCTCGAGGCGCAACGTTCGGGGTGCCGGCGCGTTATCGTGCCGGCCCCTCAGGTGGCCGAGGGGCGCCTCGTCACCGGAATCGAGATCATTGGTGTGGAGACGCTCGCCGAACTGGTTGGGATCCTCCGCGGAGAACCGGCCTTCGAGCATGAGATCCCGATCCTGGCGGCCGACCCGGAGGTGACGCCCGATCTGGCCGACGTGGCGGGGCAGATAGAAGCGCGGTGGGCGATCGAGGTTGCTGCTGCCGGCGGGCACCACTTGTTCCTGCACGGGCCACCCGGAGTCGGGAAGACGTTGCTGGCCGAGCGGCTGCCCGGGGTGCTGCCGCCGTTGTCGGACGAAGCGGCCCTCGAGGTGTCAGCACTGCGGTCGATCGCCGGAGGGTCTCTGGCGTCCGGGCTCGTCCGGCGGGCTCCCTTCTCCGCACCCCATCACACTGCCTCGGTGGCATCCCTGGTGGGCGGTGGGGCGCGGATAGCGCGCCCCGGTGCGGTGTCGTTGGCCCATCACGGGGTGCTGTTCCTCGATGAGGCCCCCGAGTTCAGCCCTCGGGCTCTGGAGGCGCTGCGGACGCCGCTGGAGTCCGGGGTGATGGTGCTCGCCCGGTCGGAGGCACAGACGACCTATCCGGCCCGGTTCCAGCTGGTGCTGGCAGCCAATCCGTGTCCGTGCGGACTGCGGGGCTCCTCGGCCGGGGTCTGCAGCTGCTCTGCGATGGCGGTGCGCCGCTACGCCGAGCGGTTGTCGGGGCCGATTCTCGACCGGATCGATGTCCGGTGTCAGCTGCGGCCGATGACGCAGAGCTACCTGCGCGCGGCCGCCGGGCGTGCAGAGTGTTCGGCCGTGGTGGCCGAGCGGGTACTCGCGGCCCGGGAGCGGCAGCGACACCGGCTGGCGCCTCGGGGCTGGGAGACGAACGCGGCAGTCCCGGGCCCGTACCTGCGCCGTGAACTGCCCTTGCCCGACGGGATCGAGGTGCTGGAGTCGGCGGTGGCCCGCGGCCAGCTCTCCGCCCGGGGCGTCGACAAGGTTCTCAAGGTTGCCTGGACCTTGGCTGACCTTGCCGAACGGGACCGTCCGGCCCAGGGCGACCTGCTGGCCGCACTGGCGATGCGTCGGGGCGAACGCGGGGAGGAGGCCGTCGATGGCGGCGCTTGACGAACGGACGGCACGGATGGGCCTGGCCTGTGTGGTAGAGCCGGGTGACCCCCGGCTCGGACAGCTCCTGGCTGACTACGCGGCCGCGGAGGTGTGGGCGTCGTTGACCGGTCCGTCGGCACCCGGTGCCTGGGCCCGGCGGGCCGCAGCGGTCGATCTGGATGTGGTGCGTCAGGCGACGGCCGACGGCGGGTTGGGCTTTGTTGTTCCGGGGGATCCCCAGTGGCCCGCCGGTCTTGACGCCTTGGACCGCTGCGACCCGGTGCAGGAGTCCCGCGGCGCCCCGGTGGGGTTGTGGGTGCGGGGCTGTGGCGATCTGGCGGCTCTGGTCGAGCGCTCGGTCGCCATCGTCGGGTCGCGGGCGTCCTCGGCCTACGGAGATCATGTCGCCTCCGACCTGGCGGCTGGGTTGGCAGGAACGGGGATCACCGTGGTGTCCGGCGGTGCCTACGGGATCGACGCCGCGGCGCACCGGGGCGCGCTGGCGGTGACCGGGCCGACGGTTGCCGTGGTGGCCGGCGGACTGGATGAGCCCTATCCGCGGGCCCACGCCGAGCTCTTCGAGCGGATTGCCGAGGTGGGCCTGATCGTCTCCGAGGTCGCTCCGGGGGACCATCCGACCCGGCGCCGGTTTCTGACCAGGAATCGCCTGATTGCCGCCCTGACCCAAGGGACGGTCCTGGTGGAGGCGGCGGCGCGCAGCGGGGCCAGGAACACCGCGTCATGGGCGTCGGCGTGCGGCAGGCCGCTGATGGCGGTCCCCGGCTCGGTGCACAGTGCCACCTCGGTGACGCCGCACCGGTTGATCCGCGACGGCGAGGCCGTGCTCGTCACCAGAACCGATGATGTCCGGGCCGTCGTGGGCCCGCTCGGGGCCGCTCTGCCGCTGGAATACTCACCGGCGCACCTGCTTGACCGGCTGACGCCCGAGCAG
>JBKEBV010000224.1:0-5734 GCA_047973315.1 Propioniciclava sp. | reverse complement strand
AGCTCGGCCGGGGTCAGTCCGGTCCGGCTGACGTCAACGGTGAACTCGCGCAGGTGGAGCGCGGTGTCGCCGAGATCCACCCCGGGCAGCGAGCTCAGCCGGTCCTGGGCGTAGCGGGTGCGGGCGAGCAGGGTCTCCCCCAGTTCGACGATCCCCTGGGGTCCCAACAGCGCGAGGTGGACGCCCGTGGCGATCGCCCACAGGGCCGCGGCTGTCCCGACCCACTCCTTGCCCTCCTCCCGCTGCGCGAACGAGGTGCGTTCGTAGGCGATGTCACCGAAGCCGTACTCGCCGGGAACGTCGGTGGCAGCCAGGCCAAAGATCCGTGAGGGAAGTTCCATGACGAGCGCCTCGTCGCTTCCCACTGCGAGGAATCCCGCGTGCGCACCGCCGTAGTACGGGTGCAGCCCGAGCGACTGCAGGTCGCCGTAGACGACATCTGCCCCGACCTCACCCGGCGGCGTGATGATGCCGTGAATGACCGGGTCGGTACCGACGACCAGGAGGGCACCGACCTCATGGGCCCGACGCGCGAGGTCAGCCAGCCCGGTCTCGAGGGCGCCGCTGTGGCTGGGCGATTCGACCCAGACGGCCGCGACCGATACGTCGAGGGCCGCGGCGACAGCATCGAGGTCGGCGACACCATCGCGCCGCGGGATGTCAACCAGATCGAGGTGGGGCCGCACGAAGTCGACCACTCGCGAGTACCGGTCCGGCAGGATGTCGGAGGCCACCAGAACCGTGCGGCGCCCGGTCCGGCGCCCGGCCATGCTCAGCGCTGTGGCGGCGGCTTGGAAGCTGTCATAGGTGGGTACGGTCACGATGTCCATGGCAAGCAGCTCGGCCATCAGGGACGCGTACTCGAACAGGGCCTGGAATCGACCATGATCCTCGTAGGGTTCCCCGGCGTAGGCGGTCAGGAACTCGCTGCGGCCGATCACCTCGTCCACGACGGCCGGCACGTGGTGGTGGTAGGTACCGCCGCCGAGGAAGCTCCTGCCCGGCGCCAACGGACGGTTACGGTCAAGCAGGCCGGTGACATGCCGGGTCAGGTCCACCTCGGACACCAGGGCCGGCGGCAGATCGAGGGCGCGCTGCAACCGCAAGGTTTCGGGGATGTCGGCGTAGAACTCCTCGACCGAATCGGCCCCGACGGCGGCCAGCATCGTCTCCCGCGCCTGCGGCGCCAGGTTGGGGATGTACGGGTGGACGCGTTCGGCGGTCATGGGATGAGCCCCTTTCTCATGTCAGTCATCGATGGACCTTCCTGGGTGGTTCGGTGGCGATGCCGGGACCGGTAGCGGCCCGGCGGCGGTGGGTCACGGTCCCGGCGCGTACCGTACGGCGAGGTCGAGGCAGAGCGCCGCTGTCCACGAGAAGGCGGGAACAGCGCGGGGGGCGGGTTGGCCGGTGTCGGCATCGAGATACTCGGAGGCGCCGCCGGTGGCCGCTCCCTGGTCGAGGGTCCGGCGAGCGAGCTCGGCGGCCTCGGCGGTCCGCCCGCATCGTTCAAGACCCTCGATGAGCAGCCACGAGGTGTTGACCCACACCGGGCCGCGCCACAGGGCGGCCGGGTCGAAGGCCGGATCGTTCCGGGCGACGGTCGGCACCACCACCGGCCCCCCGAAAGTCCTGGGGTCGGCCAGCTCGCCGACAAGGGCCTACTCGACCTCCGGCGGCAGCGTGCCGGTGAGCAGCGGGAGCAGATCGACGACCGTGTGGCAGGTGACGGGGCCCTGCTGGCCGCGGGCTGCGAAACGTCGGGGGCCGGGGTGCCCCAGTCGCAGCAGCCGCGCCCGGTCGGCCCGGGCCCGGGCCGCGTGCCGAGCAGCCGGCCCCGGCTGACCCGCGCGGGTGTACAGGTCGGCAAGGAGGAGGTCCTGCAGTTCGAGGTAGCCGGCCAGGTCGGGGGTGGCGAGGGGAAGCCCGGCGTCGAAGACCGGGCTGTCATCGAGGCCGGAGCTGTAGGGATGCCCGTACTCGGGGAGATCGTCGGCCGCCAGGCACGCGCGTAGCCACCATTCCTGGGAGGCGGCCACCGGCTCAAGCATCGCCGTCCAGCGCTCGGCGGGCAGTCCTGCGTCGGCCAGTCTGGCCAGCGCCAACGCCGCCAGCGGAGGTTTGGTCAGCGGGACGACGTCGCCGGGATCCGCGGCCGGGGACCCCTGTTCGCGGAGCCGGTCCAGGTCCGCGGCGGGCAGGTCAGCGCTGCTGGCGAGAATCCCGCCGTCGTGGACGACATCGGGAAGTTGGCCGTTCGGCAGTGCGTACCGCAGCGCGAGGCCGAGCTGGTCGGCGGCGAGGTCGGGCCGGGTGTGGGCCAGGCCGATCGCGATGTAGTACGCATCCCACTGCCACAGTCCGACGTAGCCCAGCTTCGACGGCACGACCGCCACCGCGTCATGGCCCTCCAACGCGAGTTGGTTGACCGCCAGCACCCACCAGTGGTGGGCCGCCACCGGGGCGAGCCGTTCCTCGACGATGGGCAGGTCAGCGAACCAGTCGCGCCACCAGGCGCGCATCCGGTCCAGGCGGGCGGCATGCCGGCGATCGCGGGCGATCTGCAGGTCCCGCTGCATCCAGGTGAGTACCAACGCCTCACCCGGGCCGACCGCCTCCTCCAGGGTGCCGCCCCCCGGCAGCGCAGCCCGGACCCGACCACCGACCTCGGAGGAGAGGCTCAACTGATCGGCCTCCACAGTCACGGTGAACGACCCCAGGGTGAGCCGGTCGACGGCCACGCCACTCACCTGGCACCGGCGACCCGCGGGGTCCTCGCAGACCAGCCCGGTGAGCAGGACCGCGTCCGCCGCGGCGACCTCATACTCGGCGCGACCGAGGCTGAGACCTCCCGAACGGTCACGGGTGACCAGGAGTCGCGACCGCGGCTGGGTGAAGGGCACCGTCACCAGGTCGATGCACCTGGCCGCGGCCGCGAGACCGGCGTCCGTGCTCATCGCCCACCCAGCCCCGACGAGGCCAGGGACGAGATGATCCTGCGTTGCCCGATCACGAAAGCGATGAGCATCGGAATGATCGCGATGGACGAGGCCGCCATGACCAGACCGTAGTTCAAGGTGCCGTACTGGCTGCGGAAGCTGGTCAGCAGCAACGGAACCGTGAACAGGTCGGGGGTGTTGAGCAGCACCAGCGGGAACAGGAAGCTGTTCCACGCTTCCAGGGCGACGATGATGGACAGCGCGGCCAGGCCTGGACGCAGGTTGGGAAGCACGATCTGCCAGAACGTGCGCCAGCGGCCGCAGCCGTCGACGAGAGCCGCCTCCTCGAGTTCCTTGGGGAGCGTGAGCACGAACTGCCGCATCAGGAAGACTGCGAACGGGTTGACCAGCATCGCCGGCACGATGAGCGACAGGTGCGAGTCGACCCACCCGAGCCTGCTCATCAGCAGATAGAAGGGGATGAGCGTGACCTGCTTGGGGATCATCTGGGTCGCCAGGAAGACGATGAAGATGATCTTCCCTCCCGGAAACGGGATCCGCGCGAAGGCGTACCCGGCCATGGCGGAGGTCACCAGCGTTCCGGCGACGACGAGCGCGGCGATGTAGATGCTGTTCCAGTAGGCCCCGGCGAAGGGAACCGAGGTCCAGGCGGTGACGTAGTTGTCCACCGTCCAGGGGTCCGGCAGCAGGCTCAGCGGTAGTTCCAGCAGTTGCGGCAGGGTCTTGAACGAGGTGAGCAGCATCCAGATGAACGGGAACACCATTCCCAGGGCGGCGAGGAGCAGGACGAGGTGCAGGACCACCGCAGGAGCGGTGCGGCGCACTCCGTTCGTCGTCCATGCCGGACGTGGCACCTCGGTGGTGGTAAGGCGGGCCATGTCAGTCACTCTCATAGTGGACAAAGCGCTTCTGCGCGGCGAACTGGGCTGCGGTGATGGCGAGGGTGATGATCAGCAGGATGACCGAGGCTGCGCTGGAGGGTCCGAACTCGAATCGGCCGAAACCGAGGTCGTAGATGTGGTAGACGATCGTCCGCGTCGCGTTGTCGGGACCGGCGTTGGATGTCAGCACGAAGACCAGGTCGAACGTCTGCAGCGAGGAGATGAAGGCGACGATCGAGGAGAAGAAGATGATCGGCGAGATCAGCGGCATCCGGATCCGGGTGAGCAGGGCCCACGGGCCGGCTCCGTCGAGGCGGGCTGCCTCGATCACCGACGGGGAGATCCCCTGCAGCCCGGCGAGCATGATGATGACATTGAGACCCAGGGAGGCCCAGATCGTCACGATGCACACCGAGAGCAGCGCCAGCCGCGGATCGCCCAACCAGTCCGGGGGCTGGACCCCGAAGGCCTCGGCGATGATGCTGCTGAGCAGGCCGTCGGCACGCAGGAGCTGCTGCCAGATCATCGCCACCGCGACGGTGCTGGTGACGACGGGGGCGAAGAACATCACCATGTAGAGGGTGCGCGTGCGGAGGTTCTGCAGCGCCACCGCCACGAGCAGCGCCAAGCCGAGCCCGACCGGGACCGTGATCAGGGCGATGATCAGCGTGTTGAGGATGGACTTGAGCAGCAGCGGGTCGGTGAGTTGGTCGGCGAAGTTCTTCCAGCCGACCCAGGTGAGCTCGGTCAGCCCGTTCCAGGAGGCGAAGGCCAGCACGACACTGGCCACAAACGGTCCGAGGATGAACGCTACCATCCCGATGAGCTGGGGGGAGACGAAGACCCACCCCCAGCGCAGGTCGCGCCGCCGCCACGCCGCGGTGCGGCGGGCCGTGGGCGCGACCTGCTCCGAGGTGACGGGAGTCACGCTCCGATCTTCTCCTCGGCCATCGCGGCCACGGCATCGAGGGTGCCCTGAGCGTCGGCCTTGCCCTCATACAGCTTGAGGAACAGGTCGCTCACATCGGAGGACATCCCGGGGACCTTCGCCTCGGCGGCGTAGTTGGCGAAACCGGTGTCGCGCATGTCGAGGAAGGTCCGCCAGTGCATCGGGTAGTCGTCCTCCCCAACCACGTCGTCGGCGCCCTGGACCGACGGGACGGCGTTACCGCCACCGGACAGGCGGAACTTCTGGCCGTCGGCGTTCAGGAACTCGCTCCAGAACAGGAACGCGGCATCGGCATTGGCCGAGTCCTTGTTGATGGCGAGGTAGGAGGCGGCGACACCGGTCGGGGCGGCCTTTCCGTCCGGCGTGGGCCAGCGGACGATGTCGTAGTCGTCCTCAACCCCAGCCGAGGTCAGCGTGCCGATGGTGTAGCGGCCCTGGGCGAAGAAGCCGGCCTTGTGGGTGACGAACACGCTGTCGGCACCGGCACCCTCGGGCATGGTGTCAGCCACCACGAACTTCTCGTCCTGGAAGTACTCTCCGAGGGTCGTCACCGCGTCCACCGTGGCCGCGTCGGTGTTGCCGACGAAGGCGTCACCGTCGTAGGCCGTGCCACCCTGCGACGAGATCCAGCTGTAATGGGTCGCCCAGTAGTTCCAGTAGATGGTTCCGGACAGTCCGGCGGCGGCGAGCTTGTCGTTCATCTCGAGGAAGGTGGCGGTCGTCCACTGGTCGTTCTCGGCGAGCGTGGCGGGGTCCTCGGTGATCCCGGCCGCTTTGAGCGCCGCCTTGTCGTACCAGAACGCATCCGGGTTGACGTCATTGGGGGCGGCGTAGATCTCGCCGTCGAGTTCGGCGGCTCCGAACAGGCCGTCGAAGAAGATGTCCGGGCTGATCCTGCTGTCCGCTGCGGCCATCCGGTCGTTGAGGGGCATCAGCACGCCGGC
>JBKEBV010000198.1:0-31928 GCA_047973315.1 Propioniciclava sp. | reverse complement strand
CGAGGAGAGACATGCAGTACCGCTACCTGGGCAATTCAGGACTCAAGATCACCGAACTCGTCTACGGCAACTGGATCACCCACGGCTCGCAGGTGGAGAACGACACTGCCCGGGCGTGCGTGCGCGCCGCCCTGGACGTCGGCATCACCAGCTTTGACACCGCCGACGTCTACGCCAACACTGCTGCCGAGGTCGTGCTGGGCGAGGCACTCGCCGGCGAGCGGCGCGAATCGCTGGAGATCTTCACCAAGGTGTACTGGCCGACCGGACCCAAGGGGCCCAATGACACCGGCCTGAGTCGCAAGCACATCATGGAGTCGATCAACGGTTCCCTCAGCCGGCTCGGCACGGACTACGTCGACCTCTACCAGGCCCACCGCTATGACACCGAAACCCCGCTCGAGGAGACGATGCAGGCGTTCGCTGACGTCGTCAGTCAGGGCAAGGCGCTCTACATCGGGGTCAGCGAATGGACCGCCGACCAGATTCGCGCCGGGCAGGACCTCGCCACCCAGATGGGTTTCCGCCTCATCTCCAGCCAGCCGCAGTACTCCATGCTGTGGCGGGTGATCGAGGCCGAAGTGGTCCCGGCCTGCAAAGAACTGGGGCTGAGTCAGATCGTCTGGTCCCCGGTGGCCCAAGGGGTGCTCACCGGCAAGTACCGGCCCGGCCAACCGCTCCCGCCAGGATCGCGAGCCACCGACCCTAAGGGTGGTGCGGCGATGGTGCAGCGCTTCATGGACGACGCGGTCCTTGCCCGGGTCCAGGCGCTGGCGCCCATCGCGGCCGGTGTCGGGCTGACTATGGCCCAGCTCGCCGTCGCCTGGGTGCTTCAGAACTCGAACGTCGCAGCGGCCATCATCGGGGCCTCACGGCCCGACCAGGTCCACGACAACGCGAAGGCGGGCGGGGCGGTGCTCGACGCCGACACGATGGCGGCCGTCGATGCCGCCCTCGGCGACATCGTCGTATCGGATCCGGGGCTCACGCAGGAGAACGCGCCGGCGACCCGGCCGGTGTGACCGATCCCGACCCGGTCACAGCAGGGCGATGGCGATCAGTACCGGTGACAACACCACGAGCACCAGGAAGGCGATCAGGCCGATGAGGAAGCCCACGCCCTTCTTCGACTGCCGCTCGTAGCCGATGCTCCCGGTGGTGAACTGGTGCCACGGCGTGGCATAGAACACCTGCGCCGAGCCGTTCTCGGGCACCGTGGCCACGATGTCGGCCTGACCGTACTGGCGTATCCACTGCTGGTGGATCTCGATGCGGTGCTGCCCGGCAGGGACGGTGTAGACATTGTCCCCGTACTGCGCGTTGATCAACACACCGTTGAGCTTCACACTGGGGGTGACCACGCTCGTCGTCCACACCGAACCCTGCAGCGTGATGACCAGCTGGCCGGCGGGGCCGGTCATCGCGGGCCCCGGCTGCGCACCTGGATAGGCCTGGGGTGCGGGCTGAGGGTGAGGTGTGGCGCCCGGCTGGCCCGGGTCCGTGGGCTGATAATGCTGCTGGGGCGCGCCCGACTGCTGGGGTGGGAAATCCGGCTGGGGCGCGACCCCGGGGTGCCGTGGTGGTTCTGTCATGGGGGTCACAGTAGCGGCGGGTACCGTCACCGGTTCCGGGCTACCACGCCGTGAGTCCGGCCCGATCAGTGTGCCCGGCGCTTCTCCTTGGACGCGAACGGCTTGCCACGCAGCAGTTGGCCGGTGACCCGCTGGCCCAACGCCTCCAGGGCGAGCCGGCCGACCAGCTGCTGGTTTGTCGTCACGCGTTCGGTGCGTCCCGAACCGACGAAGCTGACCGCCCAGTGCATCAGGGTGGTGAAGCGACCCTTGAATCCGGCGATCGTGAACAGGTGCAGTGCGAGCCACATCACCCAGGCGAGGAAGCCGGTGATCTCGAGCGGGCCGACTTTCACCACCGCCGAGTACTTCGAGATCGTCGCCATCGATCCCTTGTCGGTGTAGCGGAACGGGGCGTCGTCGACCGGTCGACCCGCCGCCAGCGCGGCGATGGGCCCGGCTGCGTAGCGCGCGCCCTGGATGGCACCCTGGGCTACGCCGGGGACCCCGTCCACGAAGGCGAGATCGCCGATGACCGACACCTCCGGATGATCCGGCAGGGTGAGATCGGGGCGCACCACGACCCGGCCGGCGCGGTCGAGTTCGGCACCGGACTGCTCGGCCAAGGTTCTGCCCAGGTCATTGCCCTGCACGCCGGCGGCCCACACCTTGCAAACGGCCTCGACGGTGGTCTGGTTCCCGTCGGAGTCCCTCCAGGTCACCGAGTTCTCATCCATGCCGGTCACGATCCGGCCGAGCACGACCTCGACGCCCGACTTCTCCAGCGATTTCTGGGTGGCGGCGCCGAGTTTGGGCCCGAACGGCGGCAGCACCTGGGTGGCGCCGTCGACGAGGATGACGCGGGCGTCCTGGGGGTCGATGGTGCGGAACTGTCCGGTCAGGGTGACGCGGGAGAGTTCAGCGATCTGTCCGACCATCTCCACCCCGGTGGGTCCGGCTCCTACCACGACGAAGGTCAGCATTCGCCGCCGTACCTCGGGGTCGGTCTCCCGTTCGGCCTGTTCAAAGGCCCAGAAGATCCGGGCGCGGAGTTCAAGGGCGTCGTCGATGGTCTTCATCCCGGGGGCGAACGTGGAGAACCGGTCATTGCCGAAGTAGGACTGCCCGGCACCGGCTGCCACGATGAGGTGGTCATAACTCGTCGTCGACGCCGAGTCGTGCAGGCGATGGTCGACGGTTCTTGCCTCAAGGTCGATACCGGTGACCAGACCATTGAGGACGCGGGTGTTGCGGTGCCGCTTGAGTAGTTCGCGGGTGGCCGGGGCGATGGAGCCCTCGGAGAGGATCCCGGTCGCCACCTGGTAGAGCAGCGGCTGGAAGAGGTGGTGCGGGGTCTTCGCGATCACCGTCACCTGGGCGTCTGCGCGCGCCAAGGCCTTGGCAGCGAACAGACCACCGAAACCAGATCCGATGATCACCACGTGGGGCTTGGACATCTGAGCCTCCTTGTCGGGGCTCCCATTGTCCGCGACGGCGCGCCCGGGGTCCACCTGGAGGTCGGGTGCCTGCACTGCGGACAGTGACCGCCCGGGCACCCGGAACATGCCTGCGCGGCTGCCGGGTGGGCGTTACGATCAAGAGGCATGCCCGCGCCGCCGACGACGGGGGCCCGAGGACGAAGGTGACCCCATGGAAGAGCAGCCGGAATCGACCAACGCCAGCGACCTGATCGCCTCGGGTGGGGCGATCCTGGGACTTGAACTGGGTTCCACCCGGATCAAGGCGACCCTCATCGATGCGGGGGGAACACCGTTGGCGCAGGGCTCCCACGCCTGGGAGAACGCCTATGTCGACCGCCGGTGGACCTACGCTCTCGACGACGTCTGGGTCGGGGTGAAGAACTGCATCGCCGACCTGCTCGCTGACGCTGAACGCAGCCACGGGGTCCGCCCGCGTGCCTTCGCCGCGGTTGGCATCTCCGGGATGATGCACGGCTACCTCGCCTTCGATGCCGAAGGGAACCAGCTCACCGCCTTCCGTACCTGGCGGAACACGACCACCGGCGTCGCCGCGGAGGAACTCACCACCGCCTTCGGGTTCAACATCCCGCTGCGCTGGTCGGTCGCACACGCGTACCAGGCGATCCTGGACGCCGAGGCCCACGTCGGGCAGGTCGCCTTCCTCACCACGCTGGCCGGCTACGTCCACTGGAGGCTCACCGGCGAGCGGGTTCTCGGGATTGGCGATGCTTCAGGCATGTTCCCGATCGACCCGGCGACCGGGACCTATCACGCCGAGATGCTCGCCACCTTCGACGCGCTCGCCGCCCGCCACACGACCTATCCGCCGCTGGCAGGCATCCTGCCCCGGGTGCTGAGGGCCGGGACCCTCGCCGGGACCCTGACCGAGGAAGGTGCGCGGCTCCTCGACCCGACCGGAACCCTCGCACCGGGGGCGCCGCTGTGCCCGCCGGAGGGGGACGGGGACACCGGAATGGCGGCCACCAATGCCGTCGGGAAGCGCACCGGGAACGTGTCGGTGGGAACAAGCGTCTTCGCGATGGTGGTGCTGGAGCGGCCGCTGGCGAAGCTCCACCGCGAGTTGGACATCATCGCGACTCCCTCCGGTGATCCGGTCGCCATGGTGCACTGCAACAACGGGGCGGGGGAGCTCGCCGCCTGGGTCGGCACGTTCACCCGCTTTGCTGAGGCCCTCGGCCGCCCGACCTCGGCCGATGAGGCCTTCGGCGTGTTCCTGAACGAGGCGCTTGCTGCCGAGGCTGACGCTGGCGGGATCCTCGCCTACAACTATGTGGCGGGGGAACCGCTCACCGGCACCGACGAGGGTCGTCCGCTGCTGGTGCGGATGCCCGACAGCACGTTGTCGCTGGCAAACATCGCCCGCTCCCAGGTCTACGGCGTCTTCGGCACGCTCAGCCTCGGCATGCGGATCCTCGCCGATGAGGGCGTTGCCATCGACGCCATGTTCGCCCACGGTGGTCTCTTCCGCACCGCAGGTGTGGCCCAGCGGTTCCTCGCCGCCGCGCTCGGCGTTCCGGTCGCGGTGGGTCAGGGGGCAGGCGAGGGCGGCCCCTGGGGGATCGCTCTGCTCGCTGCCTACCTCGACGTCGCGGCTGAGCAGAGTCTGGCGGAGTTCCTGGCCGACACGGTCTTCGCCGACGCCGAGGTGGCCCTCGCCGAACCCCGATCGGAGGACCTCGCCGGGTACCGCAGCTACCTGGAGGCCTACGACGCCGGGCTGGAGGTCGAACGGGCCGCCGTCACCGCGTTGGTCGACCGGGGCCCCGACGACGGGTCACCCGAGCAGCGCTGATCCCGGGAGGACGGCGCCGGACCGGCCGTGGGTGAGTGCCGGGCTGGCGTGCCAGCCACGGAGTTGAACCTCGGCCAGCGTGTCGGGGCCGACGGTGCCCACGAGCTCGGTGCAACCGGCGGTTGCGCGAGGGAGCCGGACGGGGGTGGAACAACTCCCGGCTTCGGCTGGGTCCGCCGGTGGGTGGGCGGTTTCGCGGTTAGGATCAGTTCCATGCACCCTCATCCCCGCCCGCTCCTCGCAGCTGGTGCTGCGGCCCTGCTCCTGGTGACCGGTTGCAGTGATCCGGCGACACCCGACCCCACGCCCTCCCCGGCGTCGGTGACCTCGTCGGAGCCTGAGTCTGGCGAACCGAGGCCCTCCGGTGGCGGGAGCACGGTCCCGGCAGACGCCGGGGACCTGGCCGACATCACCTTGCCGCTGGAGAATGCGCCGACGCCGGAGGGCACCGCCGTCCAGTCCGTCACCTGGGCTCCGGCCTGCTCGGGCTCCGGGATCAGCATCGCGGCGCTGGACCACCTGACCGGATCGCGGGTGCGGGTGCTCGAAGTTCCCGAGGGGGTCGAGGGGCAGGGGTTGTTGCAGTTCGCCGCCGAGGCGGACGCGGACGCGTTCCTGGAGCAGGTCGCTGCCGGCTATGCGTCCTGCCCCGATCCTGGGCCCGCCCGCGACGGCTTCCGGGAGCGGATCGCCGCCGGCCCAATGGACGATGCCGTGCCCACGGTCGCGGTGCGCACCTGGACCGAGCAGTCCGAGGACGGCAGCGCCTGGCGAGAAGTTCCGGGCGGATCGGTCGACCTGTTCGCCCAGAAGGGCCGCTTCGTCGCCCTCACCTGGTCCGGCGGCGAGTACGTCGGCGATTCGCTGGACACCCTCACCGCTCAGAGCGACCTCCGGCAGGCGTCGCAGCAGATCCTCGAGGAGGTCTGAGAGCCCCGGCTCCGGGTCGCCCGCTCATCTGGGCCAACGCGGCCGTCCAGGCCACGAACATCAGCAGCGCGACGTTGCGTGCACTCAGCAGTGCGACCGCACGCGCGGTGGTGTCGGTCACCGTGGTGAGGGCTGCGTAGTTGACCGGATAGATGGCCGTGGTGAGCAGGCAGAGCGTCACCGCGCCGATCCAGGTGAGCGCGGCCGGGCCGCGGCGCGGACCGTCGGGGTCGGTGAGGGACCAGCCGAGTCCGACGGCGGCGGGCGCGGCGATCCACAGCAGATACTGCGGGCTGAATGCGGGCGAGGAGGCGATGAACGCGCCGATCCCGGTCAGCGCCAGGTACGGGATGGCCTGCCGTCGGCAGCCATGGCGGAGCCAGACCACCAGCAGTACCGCGCAGCCGAGGAACGCCACCGCGGCGAACAGGTCGGTCAGCGCAAGCCAGCCGGCGGTGTCGGGGCCGGTCACCTCGAACGCGTGGAAGGCGGAGTACTCGACGGCATACCCCCGTCCGCTGGCCCACGCCTGCATCGGGAGGGTGGCCGCGACCGACTCGATCTGCAGGCCGCGTTCCCGTTGGTGGGTGATCGGTGAGAGCAACCGGTCCCAGCCCCCGACCGCGACGCTGGCGACCACCAGCACCAGGCCAGTGGCGGCGAACCATCCGAGCGTGCGCAGCCGCCGCTGCGCCCCACCGATCACCAGCGGGGTGAGGATCACCGGCCACACCTTCAGTGCTGTTCCGACCGCCACCAGCACTGCCGCCGCTCGGGAGTGACCCCGGGCCAGCATCAGGATGGCGGCGGCCGCGGCGACGGCAGGAAAGATGTCGAACCGCAGCAGCGATACCTGACCGAGGACGGTGGTGAGCACCATCCAGCCGAGTACGCCGACCGGTCCGGTGAGCCGCCCCAGCAGCACCGCGAAGGCCGCGTCGGCGAGGGTCGTCCCGACCAGAATCGCCCAGCGGTAGCTCTCAGGGTCCTGGGCACCCAGAAGGTACGGCAGGCTGAGCAGCGCTCCGACCGGTGTCGGGTACTCGCTGAACGCCGTCGTGTCGGCGTTCTCCATGGCCGTCAGAAAGTAGTAGTAGGTGTCGCCGTACTCGTCGGGAAGGTGAACCCACCCCCAGAACGCCACCAGCTTGAGCGCGATCCAGGTGACGGCGACGGCCGCCACGAACACCGCGCGGGTGGGGAAATCGGGCCCCCAGGCCGGGGGTCGGGGCGAGGTCACCGCTCCATGATGTCAGCCGCCACCGGTACCGGCCCTCGATCAGCGTTTACCGGGGAACCCTGATCGATCAGGTCGGGGCTGTGGCCTCCTCGCTCATCCCGGTGGCTCGTCCACGGTCGAAGCTGACCCGGGCTGCGCGGACTGGTGGGCACTCTCGGAAGTCGTCTGCGATCACGCCTCGATCCGGGCGGTCGCGACCGTGTTGAACGTCAACTGGGCGACCGCGCACACAGCCGTCACCGAGGTCGGCATCCAACTGTTGATTGATGATCCGGCACGGTTCGACGGCGTCACCTGGTCGGCGTCGACGAACACCCTTGAAACACACCCGTGGTGAGAAATCGGTGACCGTGATCATCGACCTCACCCCGGTCCGTTCCCACACTGGCCCGACCCGGCTACTGGATATGGTGCAAGGACGGTCCAAGAGTGCACCCAACACCAGATCACCGGCGAACGCGGCCGCAAAGACGATCCGCTGTACAAGGCCCGACGCCTGATCCGCTGCGGCCACGACATCCTCACCGACAACCAGAAAGCCCGACCTCGACGCGCTGTGGGCCAGCCACGAACAGACCGCCGCCCTCGAAGTGACCTAGCGCGTCTACCAAGACATCATCACCACCTACCGACACGAGAACCCCACCATCGGGAAACGACTCCTGACCAAGGTCGTCCGGGTCTGCTGCATGGTGCATACCTCCTCCCTGAGGAGGGGATCCGACCGTCCATCACGGTCCCCCCGCCACGGCTTCGGCCATCCTCCCAGCGGGAAGACCCCACTCGAGACTGACCCGGCCTCAGGAGGGGTCTCCGTCGAGGGGGAACCGTTCCTGGCTCCGCGTCCGCGGTAGCGCGGCGACTCCCGGAGCGTGACGAGCAGATCGCGCGCGGTGTCGGCGCGCCATGGCAGAGTCATCACCGTGACCGACGAGGCGCTCTTCCGCTTCTCCCCTGCCACCCGGGCGTGGTTCCAGGGCAGTTTCTCCGCGCCCACCCCGGCGCAGCAGGGAGCCTGGGAGGCGATCAGCTCCGGTGAGCACACCCTGGTCGTGGCACCCACCGGTTCCGGCAAGACCCTCGCGGCCTTTCTGTGGGCCATTGACCGGCTGACGGCTGAGCCGGTGGCCCCGGAGGCGCTGCGCCGGTGCCGGGTGATGTACGTCTCCCCGCTCAAGGCGCTCGCCGTCGACGTGGAGCGCAACCTCCGCTCCCCACTGGTCGGGATCGGCCATGCCGCCGTCCGGCTCGGGCTGCCCCGGCCGGAGGTCACCGTGTCGGTGCGCTCGGGCGACACTCGGCCCGAGGAACGCCGCCGGTTCGCGCGCACCCCCTCCGACATCCTCATCACCACACCGGAGTCGCTCTACCTGCTGCTCACCTCGCAGGCGCGCGAGGCGCTGCGCGGGGTCGAGACCGTCATTCTCGACGAGGTGCACGCGGTCGCGGCCACCAAGCGCGGCGCACACCTTGCCCTCACCCTCGAACGGCTGGACGCCTTGCTGGAACGCCCCGCCCAGCGGGTCGGACTGTCGGCCACGGTGCGGCCGCTCGACGAGGTGGCCCGGTTCCTCGCCGGTGGCAGGCCGGTCACCACGGTCGCACCACCGTCGCAGAAGGCGTGGGACCTGAGCGTCGAGGTTCCCGTGCCCGATCTTGCCGCTCTGGACGCCGCACCTGAGGCCTGCCCCGGCGACCCGGTACCCGCCCGGCGCTCCCTCTGGCCGCACGTGGAGGAGCGCGTCGCCGACCTCATCGCCGACCACTCCTCGACGATGGTGTTCACCAACTCCCGGCGACTCGCCGAGACGCTCACCTCCCGGCTCAATGAGATCGCCGGGGAACGCGCCACCGGCGTCGATCCGCGGGCGGGCGCTCCGGGCCTCGGCGGTCAACCGCATGCGACGGACGTGAAGACCAGTGGAGACGGCGTCGGCTCCTCGCGGGTGGTCGCCCGAGCCCATCACGGCTCGGTGTCCCATGAGCAGCGCGCCGAGACCGAGGAGGCACTGAAAGCCGGAGCGCTGCCGGCGGTGGTGGCGACGAGCTCGCTGGAGCTGGGCATCGACATGGGCGCGGTCGACCTGGTGATCCAGGTGGAGGCCCCGCCATCGGTCGCCTCCGGGCTGCAGCGGGTCGGGCGCGCCGGACACCAGGTCGGCGCGGTCTCGCGTGGGGTGTTCTTCCCGAAGTTCCGCGGCGACCTGGTGGCCTCGACCGTCATCGTCGAACGGATGCGTCAGGGCGCCATCGAGGCGCTCGCCGTGCCGATCAATCCCCTCGATGTGCTGGCCCAGCAGATCGTCGCCATGGTCGCGCTCGATGACTGGAGTGTGGCCGAGATCGAGCAGACGATCCGTCGGGCGGCCCCGTTCGCCACGCTCACTCGCGGCGTCCTGGAGGCCGTCCTCGACATGCTCGCCGGCCGCTATCCCGCCGAGGAGTTCTCCGAGCTCAGACCCCGGCTGGTGTGGGACCGGACCACCGGCATCCTCACCGGGCGGCGAGGCGCACAGCGGATCGCGGTGACCTCCGGCGGGACGATCCCCGACCGTGGCCTCTACGGCGTCTTCCTCGCCGGGGACGGGCCAGGGCGACGCGTGGGGGAACTCGACGAGGAGATGGTCTACGAGTCCCGCGTGGGGGATGTGATCACCCTGGGAACCTCGACGTGGCGGATCGAGGACATCACCCACGATCAGGTCCGGGTCACCCCAGCTCCCGGCCAGGCGGGCCGGCTGCCGTTCTGGAAGGGCGACACCATCGGGCGACCGTCCGAGCTGGGCGGCGCCGTGGGCGCCTTCGTCCGTGAGATCGGCGCACTGCCCGACGGGGCTGCCCGCGAACGGTTGAGCGGCGCCGGCCTCGACCGGTGGGCGGCGGACAACCTTCTCGGGTACCTCGACGACCAGCGCCACGCGACCGGGCAACTCCCCTCCGACACCCAGATCGTCGTGGAGACCTTTACCGACGAACTGGGCGACTGGCGCGTCGTCATCCACTCCCCCTACGGCGCCCCCGTGCACGCCCCCTGGGCACTCGCAATCGCCGAGCGGTTGCGGGAGCGGTACGGCGTCGACGCCCAGGCCATGCACGCCGACGACGGGATCGTCTGCCGCATCCCCGACGTCGGCGCCCCCGACGACCTGCTCGGCCGCTCCGACGGTCCGGGTCCCGACCTCCTCGACGCCCTGCTGCTGGATCCCGACGAGGTGAACCAGCTCGTCACCGAGCAGGTGGGTGGCAGCGCCCTGTTCGCCAGCAGGTTCCGTGAGTGCGCGGGGCGGGCACTGTTGCTGCCCAACCGGCGCCCCGGGCACCGTCAGGCGCTGTGGCAGCAACGGCAGCGCTCGGCAGCACTGCTGGAGGTCGCCAGCCAATATCCGGGGTTTCCCATCGTGCTCGAGGCGGTGCGGGAGTGTCTCCTCGACGTCTACGACGTGCCCGGTCTGGTCGATCTGATGCGCCGGATCCGGAGCCGGGAGGTGGCCGTCACCACCGTGACCACCCGCCAACCGAGCCCTTTCGCTGCGAGCCTCATGTTCGGCTACGTGGCGCAGTTCCTCTATGAGGGGGATTCGCCGCTGGCCGAACGTCGCGCGGCCGCGTTGGCCTTGGATCCTGACCTGTTGTCGGAGTTGCTCGGCGGCGGCGAGGGGCTGCGCCTGCGCGACCTGCTCGACCCCGACGCGCTGGCGCGGACCACCGCAGAACTGCAGCATCTCGTCGAGGGTCGTCGGGCCCGGGACGCCGACGACCTGACCGATCTGCTCCGCGCCCTCGGGCCGCTGAGTGTGGCCGACCTGGCGGCCCGGAGCGCCGAACCGGCGGCCGTCCCCGGCTGGCTCGACAGCCTGGAGGCGGCCCGCCGGGTCATTGCCGTCGGTCAGCGTTGGGCGGCCGCCGAGGACGCCGGACGTCTGCGGGACGCGCTCGGGGTGGCGCTGCCGCCCGGTCTTCCCCAGGCATTCACCGAACCGGTCCCCGATCCGTTCGGGGACCTGCTGGTGCGCTACGCCCGTAGCCACGGCCCGTTCACCCTTACTGCGATCACCGGCTGGTTGGGTGGTCCGGGTGAGGTGGTGGTGCTCGACGGGCTCCGGCGCCTGGTCGCCGACCGTCGCCTCGTCGACGGCGAGTTCAACCCCGGCGCGACGGGGATCGAGTTCTGCGATCCGCGGGTGCTGCGCACCATCCGACGGCGCTCGGTGGCGGCCCTGCGGTCCGAGGTCGAACCGGTGCCGGCCGAGGACTATGCCCGGTTCCTCCCCGCCTGGCAGGGAGTGGGCGGCAGCCTGGGTGGTGTCGAGGGAACGCTGCGCGCCGTCGAGCAGCTGGCGGGTCTGCCGCTGCCGGTCTCTGCACTGGAGCCGATGATGCTCGCCAGCCGGGTGCCGGGCTACGAACCGCGGTTCCTCGACGAACTGTGTGCCGCCGGCGAGGTGGTCTGGCAGGGTCATGGCGCCCTGGCGGGCAGCGACGGGTGGGTGTCGTGGTGGCCTGGCGAGCTGGTGGGGCTCGCTCCCGATCCGGGGGATCCCTCCGGCGAGACCGAGCTGGCCCTGGTGGAGGCCCTCGCCGCCGGAGGTGCCCAGTTCTTCGGTCCGCTCGTGGCTGCTGCCGGGCTCGCGGCTACCGCGGAGACGGCGACGGCGCTGTGGGAACTTGTCTGGAAGGGTCTGGTCACCAATGACACCCCGGCGCCGTTGCGGGCTCGGCTGCGGATCGGGTCCTCCGCCCACCGGAGCCGCCCGGGGGCGCCGCGCGGACGCTACGGGCGGCCGCGACTTCCCCGGACTCCGCGTCTGGAGGTCGCCCAGGATGTCGGCGGACGGTGGTCGCTGCTCACCCGCTCACCCACCCCGCCGACCGAGGCTGCCCTGACGCGTGCGGAGGTGTTGCTCGACCGCTACGGCGTCGTCACCCGTGGTGCTGTGCAGGCTGAGGAGATCCCGGGCGGGTTCGCCGGTGTCTACCGGGTGCTCAGTGCCGCCGAGGACGCTGGCCGGGTCCGGCGCGGGTATTTCATCGAGGGCCGGGGGGCGGCCCAGTTCGGCACGACGGGCGCCGTCGACCGGCTGCGGGCCTCCGCGAAGGCATCCGCGGCCCCGGTCGTGCTCGCTGCCGGCGATCCTGCCCAACCCTTCGGAGCCGCGTTGCCCTGGCCGGCTGGAGGGGAGCATCGGCCCGGGCGCAAGGCGGGGGCGCTGGTGGTCATCATCGACGGAACCCTGGTGGCCTATCTGGAACGAGGCGGCCGGACCGCGCTGACCTGGAGCGATGATCCGGGTCGGCTGGAGGCGGCCGCCGGGGCGGTCGCCGAGCTGGTCCGTCGGGGTGCGGTGCGTGATCTGATGATCGAGCGGATCGACGGCGAGCCGGCCCTCACCGGTGATCATCGCTGGACGGCCGCGCTGCTCGCTGCCGGGTTCCACCAGACACCCAAGGGGGTGCGGCTGCGCAGCAGCTGAGCTGCGGTGCGCCCGTGCGGGAATCAACCGTTGCGGACGTCCTCGGCGGCTGCGGCGTAGGTCGCGGCACCGTCGAGCATGAAGCTCAGGCCGTTGCGCAGGTGCAGATCGACTGCGGCGGCGGCCTCGGCCGCGCGGCCCTCCTGGATGAACTGGAAGATGTCCTCATGCTCCTGGCAGGTGACCAGGGGCGCAGTCGGATCCTTGCGGACGATCGCCTCCACCAACCAGGACAGTCGGTCCCGCTGCAGATACATGATCTTCAACACTTCTTGGTTGCCGGCGGCGTGGGCGAGCGCGAGGTGGAAGTCGTAGTCGGCCTCGGCCCAGCCGACCAGCGGAGGAGCGTCGGCGATGATCGCACGCTGGCGGTCGAGGGTCTCGGTTATGGTGTCGGCGTTGGCGGCGCTCAGGCCGCCGGCGAGCTTGGTCACCACGAGTTGCTCGATGGCGCCGCGGAGCTCGTAGTGATCGGCGATGTCCTTGTCCGACATGCCGCGGACGACGGCGCGGCGCTGGGGGGACAAGGTGATGAACCCCTGTTCCTCGAGCCGCTCCAGGGCTGCCTTGACCGGGGTCTTGCTCATCCGGAGTTCGGCGCTCAGGCTCCGCTCCGACAGCCGCTGGCCGGGGACGAGTTCGCCGCGCACGATGCGTTGCAGGAGGGTCTCGTAGGCGCGGTTCTTCAGCAGTGACGAGGCCCGGGTGCCGGGCGCGGTCGACCCCGGGTCCGGGCGCACACCTTCATCCACGCGCCTGACCCTACTCGGTGGGACTCCGGCCGCCGAGCGCGCGGCCGCGCGCGTCCCAAAACTGAGACCCCAGTTCTTGCCGTCGCCAGCATCCCCTGCTACGGTACTGAGATCTCAGATGCCCGTGACGGAGCGGGACCACCATCTGCCCCACTCCCAACGAAGGGACTCAGCGTGAAGGCACTCAAGAAGATCGCCGCGACCGCGACGGTCGCAGCCACAGCTCTGGCACTGGCCGCCTGCGGCGGCGGGATCAGCTCCACCGGCGGCGGGGGAAGCGCACCGGGCGGAGCCAGGGGCGCCGGCGATGCCGACGTGGTGTTGCGCTACTCGACCCAGCACACCGACAACACGCCCTTCAGCCGCGCCACCCAACGGTGGGCCGAACTGGTCAACGAGCGCACCGAGGGCCGCGTGGCCGTCGAGATCTACTACTCGGCCTCGCTGCTGCCGGCCGCCGAGGTGCTGCCCGGCATCATCGACGGGCGCGCCGAGACCGGCTTCGTCGTGGACACGATGTTCCCCGACATGCTGCCGCTGACCAACGCCTCCTCCATCCCGTTCGACCGGACCAACGGCGTCGCACAGGCGAAGGCCTACCAGGAGCTCTACACCTCCAACCCCGACTTCAAGGCCGAGTTCGACGCCCTGGGGGTGCACGTCCTGATGTTCCAGCCGTCGGGTGCGTCGTCGCTGGGCTCGATCGGCGAGATCAGCAGCCTCGATGACCTCCAGGGCAAGAGCATCCGGTGCCTGGGCTACATCTGCGACGCGCTCCAGGGCGTGGGCGCCAACCCGGTCGCCATCGCGTCGAACGAGATCTATGAGGCGATGGACCGCGACACCATCGACGGATGGGCCGCCTACCCGTTCATGGACATGGTCGCCACCCAGTTCCAGGAGGTCACCCCGTATGTGACCGATCCCGGAATCGGCACCTACATCCAGCCGTTCTCGCCGATCAACCTCGACACTTGGGAGTCACTCAGCCCCGAGGACCAGCAGGTGCTGACCGACCTGGGCGCTGAGTACGCCGACATCATGGCCGAGGAGATGAACGCCTTGGAGGAGGAGACCTGTACGGCCACCACCGAGGCTGAGGTGAAGCTCTCCACGATGAGCGAGGCCGACATCGCGACCTGGCGCGACACTGTGCACGAGGGAATCTACGACACCTGGGTCGCTGACGCCGAGGGCAAGACCGAGCTGGATCCGGCGGCCTTCTACACCGACCTCACCGCTGCCTACGAGACGGCGCTCGCCGAGACCGATTTCGAGTCCCAGTACGCCGCCTGTGAGGCGAAGGGCTGACCGACTCGGCGTGGCGGCGCGGGCACTCCCGCCGCCACGCCACCGTCCCGGTGCCCGTCAACAAGGAGGTTGAGACGTGCTCACGCGCATCATTCACGGCTTCTCGCGGTTCCTGGCAACCGTCAGCGCCCTCGCCATCACCGTCATCATGATCCTTACCGTCGCCGATGTCGTCAGTCGGCTGGCCGGTGGCGGATCCGTTCCCGGGCTGCTCGAGCTCTCCGAGGTCGCCCTGGTCTTCCTGGTGTACTGCGGTATCGCCTACGGCCAGCAGAAGCGGACCCATGTCTCGGTCAGCCTGCTCACCTCCCGCCTGCCGGAGAAGGTCGGCCGGACGTTCGTCGCGGTGGGCCTGGTCGTCACCCTGGGCATCCTGGCCTGGGCGACCTACGCCAGCGGAATGCAGGCGATCGAATCGGTCCTGCGCAATGAGGTGCGGTTCGGCATCACCAAGGTGCCGATCTGGCCGGCCCGGATCATGATCCCCATCGGGTTCTTCCTGACCTTCGGCGAAATGCTGATCGAACTCTTCGCCGTGCTGCGTGGCGAGGAGAAGGTCCACTCCGATACCCCCGTCATCGACGAGGGGGCGATCGCATGAGCACCGCCGTTGTCGCCGTGATCGCGCTCGCGCTCTTGTTCGGCCTGCTGCTGATCCGGGTTCCGGTGGGCTTCAGCCTGCTCGCCTCGGGCTCGCTCGGCCTGCTGATGCTCGACGGCTTCGAGATCGCCACCCGCGGTCTGGCCACCGAGCCCTACACCGCTGTCGCCAAGTACTCGATGATCGTCATCCCCATGTTCATCCTGATGGGCATGTTCGCCATGGAGTCTGGGGTCGCCGTCGGCGCGTTCCGGTTGGCCAACAAGGCCTTCGGGCGCCTCCCCGGCGGGTTGGGGATCGCCACCGTCGTGGTCTGCGCGGTCTTCGCCGCCGTCTCGGGTTCGAGCCCGGCCACCGTGGCCACCGTCGGGCGGATCACCGTCCCGGAGATGAGACGCGCCGGGTATACCCGCGAGTTCACCGCAGGCATCGTGGGGACGGCCGGCACCCTGGGAGTGCTGATCCCGCCCAGCATCGTCGCGGTCATCTTCGGGGTGACGACCGAGGTCTCCATCGGCGCTCTGCTCATCGCCGGCATTCTCCCCGGCCTGGTGTCGGTGATCGTGCTGTCGACCTACATCGTCGTCCAGGCCGTCCGCAACCCGGCGCTGATCAATGACACCAGCTACCGGCCGGGCACTGAGGGCGAGGAGGAGACGGCCGGAGCCGGCAGCAGGCGTGACCTGTTCGCGCTGGTCGGGGTCGGGGTCATGTTCACCGTCGTCATCGGCGGTATCTACACCGGCTTCTTCACCGCCACCGAGTCGGCCGCCTTCGGCGCCCTGACCGGTCTGCTCATCCTGATCGTCTCCCAGGCCCGCACCGGACGGTTCTTCTCGGCCTTCCTCAGCGCGCTGCGGGAGGCGGCCTCCACCACGACGATGATCTTCGTCATCATGATCGGTGCAGCCGTGTTCACCAACTTCCTGGTGCGGTCGGGCATCACCCGGATGATCTCCGACGGCATCCTCGGACTGGGACTGTCGCCCTACATGCTCGTCATCGGTACCTTGCTGCTGATGCTGCCGTTGGGCATGTTCCTCGACGCCACGTCCATCATCGTCATCACAATGCCGATCCTGTGGCCGGTGCTGGCGGCCTCGGGGGTCGACGGAGCCTGGTTCGGGATCATGGTCATCATCATGATCGAGATCGGTCTGATCACCCCACCGGTGGGGATCAACGGTTTCGTCCTCACCGGCATCGCCGAGGACATCTCGATCGAACAGACGTTCAAGGGTCTGGTTCCGTTCGTCTTCGTCCAGCTGGCCATCGTGGCGATCATCTTCCTCATCCCGGGGACGGCCACCTTCCTGCCCGGACTGATGCGAGGCTGACGATGACGATCGGATTGAGCACCTACGCACTGTTCTGGCACTGGCAGGAAGCGGCCGACCAGCCGTTGACCTGGCGCGGCCTGCTCGACAAGACGCGCGACTTCGGCTGCGAGCTGTTCCAGTTCTGCGATTACCCGCCCTTCGACGAGCTGACGCGCTCCGACCTGCGGGTCGTCGCCGACCACGCCGCTGCCCGCGGAATCCGCCTGGAGCTGGGAACCCGCGGCCTCAGAGAAGCGCATCTGCGGCACTACCTCGATCTGGCGACCGCAGCCGGGGCGACCCTGGTGCGCGGCATGGTCCAACCCCAGGACCGGCCGCGGGCCAGAAGCCTGCTGGAGGCGGTCCTGCCCGACTACGAGAAGGCCGGGGTGATGATCGCCCTGGAGACCTATGAGCAGATCGGTGTGGCCGAACTCGTGGAGCTGGTGTCGACGATCAGCTCGGACTCCCTCGGCATCTGCCTCGACCCGGCGAACTCGGTCGCCGCACTGGAGATGCCTGCCGCCACCGTCGCCGCCTGTGCGCCGTGGGTGGTCAACCTGCATGTGAAGGACTTCGCCTTCCATCGCAGTGAGGGCTGGATCGGGTTCGCCTACGGCGGCGCCCCGATGGGCGAGGGACTGCTCGACTATCCCGCCCTGGCGGCGGCCGTCCGCCCTGAGGAGCGGGGGATCAATCAGATCGTCGAGCACTGGTTGGCCTGGCAGGGGACCAGCGAGGCGACCTGCCGCATCGAAGATTCCTGGACTCAGCAGAGTCTCGATTACCTACGACAGATGGAAGGAACACGAACGTGACGAAGATTGCAGTGGTTGGAGCCGGCGGCAAGATGGGTATGCGGGTGTCCGACAACCTGGCCATGACCGACCACGACGTGCGCTACGTCGAGAACTCCCCGGCAGGCGCGCAGCGGGTGGCCGATGCCGGCCGGCAGATCACTGATCTGGGTGATGCCCTCAGCGGCGCCGAGGTGGTGGTGCTCGCGGTCCCCGACGTGATTCTGGGGAAGATCACCACCGAGATCACCCCACAGGTCGACGCGGGGACCGTCATCCTCACCCTCGATCCGGCAGCTGCCCATGCTGGGCTGCTCCACCCACGGGCGGACATCTTCTACGCCGTCGCCCACCCCTGTCACCCGTCGGTCTTCTACCCGCGGACCACGGAGGAGGAGTGGCACGACACCTTCGGTGGCATCGCCTGCCCCATGGAGGTGGTCGCTGCCTTCGAATATGACGATGACGCCCGGCGCTCACAGATCGACCAGGTGATCCGGGACATGTACCGCCCGGTCATCGAGGTTCACTGGGTCACGGTGAAACAGCTCGCGCAGCTGGAGCCGACCCTGGTCGAGACCGTCGCCTGCATGATCGGTGACCTGATGAAGGAGGCCCTCGACGAGACCGTCACCACCCTCGGCGTTCCCGAACCTGCGGCGACCGCGATGTTGTACGGCCACATCCAGGTGGCGCTCGCGAACGCCTTCCAGAGCGACAACCCCTTCTCCGACGCCTGCCTCATCGCGATGGACTACGGTCGGGAAGCGCTGATCAAGGACGACTGGAAGCGGATCTTCGATGACGCCGAACTCGACCGGAATCTCGAGAAGATGCTGCATCTTGACCATTCCATCCAACGATGACCCCTCCCAGTGAAGGAGTGACCCCATGACCCGCGTCTTCAATGATCCCCGAACGTTCGCCGAGGACGGCCAACGCGGACTCGCGCTGGCCTACCCGGACCGGATCGCCCGCGTCCACGGTGGCGTCGTGCGTTCCACCACCAGCCCGGCGGGTGAGGTGGCCGTCGTGATCGGAGGAGGATCGGGTCACTTCCCGGCCTTCTCCGGCTGGGTCGGTCCTGGACTGGCCCACGGCGCGGTCTGCGGGAACGTGTTCGCCTCCCCATCGGCGTCCCAGGCCGCTTCGGTCTGCCGCACCGCCGACAACGGCGGCGGAATCCTGCTGACCTACGGTAACTATGCTGGCGACGTGCTGCACTTCGGGCAGGCAGCCGAGCAGCTCCGCGCCGAAGGGCTGGATGTCCGGACGCTGGCGGTCTCGGATGATGTCGCCTCCAATACCGCCGATAACTCCCGTGATCGGCGCGGGACAACCGGGGACCTGGTGGTGTTCAAGGTGGCAGCGGCCGCCGCCGAACGTGGCGACGACCTCGACACCGTGGAACGTCTGGCTCTGCGCGCCAACGACCGCACCCGTTCGCTGGGCATTGCCTTCGGCGGCTGCACCCTGCCCGGAGCTGGCGAGCCCCTGTTCAGGGTCCCGGGGGGCCAGATGAGCATCGGGCTCGGCGTTCACGGTGAGCCGGGTGTCCGGGAGGTGCCGATGGGCACCGCACGGGAGATCGCCGACCAGCTGATCGAGCCGTTGCTGGCGGAGAAGCCCGAACCCGGGCCGGGGCGCGCCATCGTGCTGCTCAACGGCCTCGGGTCGGTCAAGTACGAGGAACTCCACGTCGTCTACGCCCATGTCGCCGACCGGTTGGCCGAGGCCGGCATCCTTCCGGTCCTTCCCGAGGTGGGCGAACTGATGTCGTCGCTCGACATGGCCGGACTGTCCCTGACGGTGTGCTTCCTCGACGACGAGCTCGAAGCGTTGTGGGCCGTGCCGGTGGACACGATCGGCTTCCGGCGCGGAGCCGTGACCGGCCGGGCCCCGCGCGGGGAGCCTCTGGATCCCTCGGCGCCGGTGGTGACGCCGATCCCTCCTGCCAGTGACGATTCCCGGGCCCAGGCCGCCGCGCTCACCCGGGTGCTGGAATCACTCAACGCCACGGCCCTGGCCGCCGAGGCCGAGCTGGGGCGGATGGACGCGATCGCCGGCGACGGTGACCACGGGCAGGGGATGAGCTTCGGCTCGACGGCGGCCGCTGCCGCCGCGCGGGAGACGCTCGCCGCCGGAGCCGGCGCGCGGACCCTGCTGCTCCGCGCCGGTGAGGCCTGGGCCGAGGGAGCCGGCGGCACCTCGGGTGCGCTGTGGGGTGCTGCTCTCACCGCGGTCGGGGGTGGACTGTCGGACCAGGCGGCCACCGGGGGGGCCGGCATTGTCACCGCGGCGCGGGCCGGCGTCGACGCGATCCTGCGCCTGGGTGGCGCCGAGGTCGGGGACAAGACGATGGTCGACGCGCTGGTGCCCTTCGCCGGCGAACTGTCCGCGGCGTTCGCCGCTTCGGGCGAGCTGAACCACGCCTGGACCGTCGCCGCCCGGGCCGCCACCGAGGCGGCCGCGGCCACCAGCCAGATCACCGCCCGCCGCGGCCGCTCGCGCGTCCTGGGCGAGAAATCCCTCGGAACCCCCGATCCGGGCGCCACCTCGTTCGCGCTGCTGATGACCACCCTGGCCGACTCAGGTCTGCTGGACTGCCGGTAATCCGCTCTCACAACCGGGAGAATGGCGGTGGCCGTCCTCCCTCGGAAAGGAAACCTCATGTCTGATCCACTCCGGATCGTCGTCGGCTGTGACGACGCCGGCTACGAGTACAAGGAGATCCTCAAGAAGGACCTCGAAGCCAGCCCCGGAGTCGCCGCGGTGGTCGATGTCGGGGTGAATTCCGACGGTCACACCGCCTATCCGACGGTCGCGATCGAAGCCGCCCAGAAGGTGGCCGACGGCAGCGCCGACCGGGCGCTGCTCATCTGCGGGACCGGGCTCGGCGTCGCGATCTCGGCGAACAAGGTGTCCGGCATCCGCGCCGCCACCGCCCATGACTCCTTCTCCGTCGAGCGCAGTGTGCTCTCCAACAACGCCCAGGTGCTCACGCTGGGCCAACGCGTCGTCGGGATCGAACTGGCGCGTCGGCTGGTGGCCGAATGGCTGACCTACCGTTTCGACCCGACGTCGGCCTCGGCGGAGAAGGTCGCTGTCCTGGAGGACTTCGAGAAGAACCGGTGAGGAAACCCCACCTCTGGCTCTGTCCGGCTGGGGTGATCAGTCGGACGCTTGCCGCCGCCGGAGGGACTCGATGAAGTCGCGGTCGACGGTCTCGGCGGGACCGTCGTCGTCGCTGACCCCGCCCGGGGTGCCGTGAGCATCCGGGGCGGGGTCGTTCGCGTCCGGGCTTTCGTCCCACCTGGTCGGGTCCAGGGTGCGGTCGCGCTACAGCACTGCCGGTAGTCCAGGAGACCGCCGGGCGGCCGGGGGTCGAGGGGGTTACTGCTCGCGCACGTGGATCATCGTCTTGACCTCGGTCACGTCCGGGTGGGTCCATGCCTCCAGGGCGCGATCGAACCGGAGCCGGCGGGTGACGAGGCCGTCAGCGTCCAGGCGCCCCGCGGCAAGTGCCCGAATCACGCTGGGCCAGGTGAAGGCGTAGCGCATCACACCGACGATGCTCACCTCACGCTCGATCACTGCCGGCATCGGTACCGCCGCGTCCTGGGCGCCGACGCCGATGAAGACCGCCTTTCCGCCGGGGAAGAGCTTGAGGCAGGCGTCATGGCGGACCGCCTGTACACCGGTGCACTCGAGCAGGGCGTCATGACTATTGTCGACCTCGGCGAGGTCAGCGACGACGTCGCAGCCGTAGTCGGCGGCCGCGGCGCGGCGGGACTGCTGGGGTTCGACAACGGTGACGCTTGTTGCTCCGTGGAGGAGCGAGAGCTGGGCGGCGAAGAGCCCGATGGGCCCACCGCCGGTGATCAGGACGCGGCTGCCCAGGCCGAGGTTCGCTTTGCGGACACCGTTGAGGGAGACCGAGATGGTCTCCACCATCGCGGCGGCGTCGTCGCTCACACTGTCGGGGATCGGGTAGGCATTCTCCGACGGCGCGACGAGGTACTGCTGCAGTGCTCCGTCGGTGCCGGGAACGCCGAAGAACTTCTGGGACGGGTCAATGTTGTACCGCCCTTCACGGGCCTCCTTCGACGACCAGTCCGGCATGAGTGGCTCCACGGAGACCCGCTCGCCGAGTCGCGACGCAGGGACGCCCGTGCCAAGACCGATGATGCGACCGCCGAACTCGTGACCGAGTACGAGCGGGTCGGTGACGACCTCACTGCTGACGCGTCCCTCGAAGTAGAAGTGTTTGTCCGAACCACATACGCCCACCGAGCCGATCTCGAGCAGGACCTCGCCCGGCCCGGGGGACGGAACGGGTCGCTCCTCGAAGCGAAGATCCTCCTTGCCGTGAAGTACCAGCGCCTTCATCGCGGTCTCGGGGGTCTGGACGGGGGTTCGGGGTGCGGATTCTGACAGCATGGTGGCTACTCCTCAGGGAGGGCGGAGCCTCCGGTCCGGCTCCGTCGACGGTCTGACAAGGCTGTCATGGGAGCCGGGCACTGTCAATGAAGCGTTTCACCCATGACGTGACCTGCGCGGCGCCACACGGGCCAGAGACGCACTGCGTCGACCGATTCTGGGCGTGGCCCGTCGGGGTGCAGGCCGGGGCTCTGGACACCAGAGTCCGCAGCTGATCGGGGGTATCAACCCTCACCTCACCAGAGAAACGCAGCAGCGGGGGGTGTGGCCCGACCCCTTGACGGCCGTTGGGCGATGCGTCTACTTTGGGCGTACGGCAAACTAAAACGATTCAGTTTTTGGTTGCGTCGACCACGAAGGACGACTCGTAACGCGGGGCAACGTTGCCCCTTGCGAAAGGAGAGGCAATGAGTCGCAACAGGTTCACCACGGGGGCCGCGGTCGCGGCACTCCTGACGACGCTCTCCCTCGCCGGTTGTGGAGGTGGGGCCAGTCCGTCGGGCGCAGCGTCCGGCGGTGCGGGCGGCAATCTCAAGATCGGTGCCATCTACCTCGACACCCAGGGCTTCTACGCCGGCGTCAAGAAGGGTGTCGAGCTCGGTGCTGAAGAGGCGGGCCGGACGGTCACCTTCGTCGAAACCAATGCCGCTGCGGACGCAGCGAAGGAAAGCGCCTTCATCGACACGCTGATCTCGTCCCAGGTGGACGCGATCCTGTTGTCCGCGGTGTCGGCGGACGCCTCGGTCCCGGCACTGCGGAACGCCTCCGAGGCCGGTATTCCGGTGGTGTGCTACAACACGTGCATCAAGGACGACGAGGCGCCCAACTACGTGCAGGCCTACGCCTACGGGGACCCGGTCGACTTCGGCTACGCCACCGGTGAGGCCGCCGCCGACTTCCTCGACAGCGAGGGGAAGGACTCGGCCAGGATCGGGGTGCTCAACTGTGAGTTCGTCGAGGTCTGCGTCCATCGACGCGAGGGCTTCGAGAAGGCGCTCACCGAGCGCGACATCGACTATGAGATCGTAGCCAACCAGGAGGCGACCGACCCGAACGAGTCCATTGGGATCGCCGAGAACATGCTCACCGCGAACCCCGACATCGACCTGTTCTACGGCGAATCCGGTGGTGCGACCCTTGGTGGGGTCAAAGCTGTCGAGAACAAGGGCAAGGTCGGCGAGGTCCACGTCTTCGGCTCGGACATGACTACCGAGCTTGCCGAGGCGTTGGAGAGCCATGACGTCCTCAAGGCATCCATCGACGTCTCGGGGATCGCGGTCGGCAAGGCCGCCATCGGCGCCGCCATCGCCGTTATCGACGGTGAGCAGGTCGAGTTCACCATGCCGGTGCCGATCGATGTCTACAGCACACCGGAGCAGGGCGCCGACTGGCTCGAGACCCATCCCGACGGCATTCCCTGATCGGCCCTGCGCCTGGGGGGAACGGAGGTGCCGGGCCCCGAATGCGCGACCCGGTGTCGCCGGGTCCGCACCTGTCGGGAACGATCTCCGCCAGCCAGGGCCAGCGGGAAACGAGTCCGCCCAACGGAACGGAGCCAACTCATGGCTGATTCAGATCTGGTGGCCGATGTCCGTGGTGTCTCCAAGAGCTACGGTCCGGTTCACGCACTCATCGATGTCGACTTCCAGCTCGCCGCCGGCGAGGTGCGGGCGCTTCTCGGAAAGAACGGTGCCGGGAAGTCCACCCTGATCCGCCTGCTGTCAGGCGCGGAGAACCCGGATTCCGGCGCCGTCCACCTGGGCGGACGCCCGTTGCACGACGGCGGCATCGTCGCCTCCCGCGCACTCGGCGTCCGCACGGTCTACCAGGAGCTCTCCCTGGTCGACACCCTCAGCGTCACGGAGAACATGTTCATGGGTCAGTGGATCCGGAACGCCGGTGCGCTCGACCTGCGACGCATGACGCATCGCACCGCCGAGGCGCTGGCGGCGCTCGAACTCGATATCGATCCCGGCATGGCAGTCGAGCAACTCAGCGCTGCCGACCAGCAGATGGTGGAGATCGCGCGCGCCATCCGAGAGCGGCCGCGGCTCCTCATTCTGGACGAACCCACCAGCTCCCTGGCCGCCGCCGAGGTCGACCGGGTGTTGCGGACGGTGACGCGTATCGCTGACTCCGGTGTGGCGGTGATCTACGTGAGTCACCGTCTCGGAGAGATCAGGCAGATTGCCGACGCGGCCTCCGTCATGCGTGACGGCCGCCTGATCGACACCCGGGAGCTGGCCCACATCGACACCCGCGAGGTCGTCCGGATGATGATAGGCGATACCGCCGAGGAGATCCCGGTGGTCGATCAGGCCGGTGGTGTTGACGGCGAGGTACTCGTACAGCTGGACGGTGTCGTCGCCGAGCCGGGGCTGGTCGGGGTGGACCTCACGCTACGACGGGGTGAGGTGCTGGGTCTCGCGGGTGTGCTGGGCAGTGGCCGGACCGAGATCCTCCAGATCATCGCCGGGATCCGCCCGGTGACAGCCGGGACCATCCAGATCCGTGGCCAGAACGCCACCGGTGACGGGCTCGCCCAAGCGCTCGCTCGCGGGGTGGGCATCACCCCCGAGAGTCGCAAGGAGCTGGGGGTCTTTCCGCAGCTGGGGGTCGACGAGTACATGATGGGCTCCAAGTGGTCCTCGGTCTCTCGCGCCAGGGTGATCCTCCCGGCGCTGGTTGCGGCCCGGGCCCGGGCCCGGGTCGAACGTCTCGACATCAAGGTGCACACCCGCAGCACCGGGATCGAGACGCTCAGTGGCGGCAACCAACAGAAGGCCGTCATCGGCCGGTGGCTCCACGCTGACAGCGAGATCCTCCTCCTGGATGAGCCGACCCGCGGTGTCGACGTGGAGGCCAAGGCGCAGATCTATGCGCTGGTCCGCGACCTGGCACGTCAGGGGCGAGCCGTCATGTTCGTCTCGAGCGAGATCGAGGAATTGCCGTCGGTCTGCGACCGTGTGCTCGTTCTGCGCGGCGGAGGCATCGTCGGCGAATACTCCGCTCCCGACATCGACGTCGACGTGCTGCTCGCCGATGCCATCGCTGACCACGAGAACCTCACCTGAAGGAAACAGCTATGAACAGGGACACGACCGCAGCCGCCCCGTCCAGGGGAGTGGTTGCCTGGGCACACCATCTCAACACCCAGCGCATCAACGAACTCGGCCTGGTGGTGGCGATCGCGATCCTCGCGGGCGCGCTCACCCTCACCGCGCCCGGCTTTGCCAGCGAGTACAACCTGTGGAGCATCCTCCGGGAGGCTGCCACGGTGGGCATCGTTGCGTGGGGTGTGACCTTGGTGATCGTTTCAGGTGAGATCGACATCAGCGCCGGACCCGCAGTGGCGTTCTGGTCGGTGATGATCGCCCAGTTCGCGGGCCCCTGGGGTATCGGACTCGTTCCGGGCATCGTCATCGCCCTGCTGGGCGGTTTCGTCATGGGTGCCTTCGCAGGTTGGCTCCGTGGCGTGCTCGGCATCCCGTCCTTCATCGTCACGCTCGGACTGTGGAGCGCCTACCGCGGCCTGGCGCAGTTCATGACCAACGCCCTGCCCGTGCCGGTGCAGTCGAACGCTCTCCTCGATCTCCTCGCCGGATCCATAGGTCCGGTGCCGACGCCCGTGGTCGTCTTTGTGGTGCTGTTCGGCGTTTTTGCCTTCGTGTCGACACGGACGAGCTTCGGCAGGTCGGTCTTCGCCGTGGGTGGCAACGCCAAGGCGGCGCGGCTCAGCGGTATCAAGGTGACCCGGGTCTATGTGGGTACCTTCGCCCTGGCCGGCCTGCTCGCGGCGCTGGTCGGGCTGTTGCTCACCGCGCGGCTCGGTTCCGGCAACTCCGGGGCCGCCATGGGGCTCGAGTTCGACGCCATTGCGGCCGTCGTCGTCGGTGGAACCGCACTGTCCGGGGGACGTGGGTCAATGCTTGGTACCTTCCTGGGGGTCATCCTCATCTCGATCATCGGGAACGGCCTGATCCTGCTCGGAGTCAACTCCTACATCCAGGATGTGGTTTCCGGCGGGGTCATCGTGTTGTCGGTGCTGGTCAACATCTTGCTGAGCCGGAGCCGGCGGAATACCTGAAGGCCGCTCACGGTGCCGAATCGCGGACCACGAGGGACGGCGTGAAGACCACCGCGGAGTGGTGGTGCCGATCGGCCGGTTCGGCAACCTCGGCAAGCAGCTGCCCGACGGCGGCACGTCCGAGCTCAACCATGGGCTGGCGCACGGTCGTGAGGGGCACTGGCGCGTTGATCGCGAGCGGTGAGTCGCCATAGCCCACGACCGCCACCTGGTCGCCGATGCCGATGCCGTGTCGCATCAGGCTCCGGATCACTCCGGTGGCGAGCTGGTCGTTGATGCAGAAGATCCCGTCGGGGAGCTCGCCCGATGCCACCAACCCATCGACAGCGTGTTCGCCGCCACGGCTCGACATGTCCTCGACGGTGATCTCGACGAAATCGTCAGGATCACGGTCGGCCTGGCGCAGCGCCCGCCGCATGCCTTCGCGGCGGTTTGTGCACTGCGGGATCTGGTCGGGCCCGTTGACGAGGAGCAGGCGGTGTTGTCCGCTGTCGCACAGATGGGCGACGGCCAGCATGCCTCCGCGAACATCGTCGATGAACACCGAGCAACCGTCATGCGCGGCGGCCTCGCGGTCGATGAGGATCAGGTGGGAGCCGACATTGCGCAGTCGATTCAGTCGGCTGTCGTCCGCCGTACGAGGCACGATCAGGGCTCCGGCGGAACGGTGCCGGGCCAGCATCTCGAGATGGTGAAGCTCGCGCTCCGGTTGGTCGTCGGTGTCGCAGAGCACCACCGCGTAGTCCGCCACCTCAGCCGCCTCGACGACCCCTTTGGCGATCTCACTGTAGAAGGCGTTGGTCACATCAGGGATCACCAGGCCCAACATCTTGCTGGAGCCGCTCCGCAGCGTGGCAGCACCCTGGTTGGGCACGAAGTCGAGCCGCCGGATGGTCGCGAGGACCTTCTTCCGGGTGCGCTCGGAGACGGTCTCCGGGCGGTTCAGGGTGTTCGACACGGTGCCGATGGACACCCCCGCTTCCCGGGCGACATCCGCGAGGCGAACCTGTCCTGTCGTGCGCTTGGTCATCTGTCTTCCCCTGTGATTGATCCGGGCCTGCCCGGCGGCGCCTCTGGCGGAGGGGACCGATGACTGGCGCTGGGATAAGGCTACCGATATAGAACGATTCATTCCAGTATGGCGGTTTTTCGGAAATCTGGGACGTGTCTCCGGGCATTTCGGTCGCCCAGCGCCTTGACCGACGGCGGAAATGGGTGGTAGCTTGACTGAATCGATTCAGGTTTGGGCCCCAAGGGCGGGGCTTGGGAGCACGAGCGGCTCCCGGCAACCTGTGCTCTAAGGAGGGAGCCGAGGTCATGATCAAGCGCATTCAGGTGGGCGCCGTCGTCGCGCTGGTAGCGACGGTGACGGCCTGCTCGGGAACCACCAGCCCTTCGGGATCGGCCGATTCCACCGGCGGCGACTCGCTGACGGTGGGCTCCATCCTCTACAGCCCTGATGGCTACCAGTCCACCCACGGCCGGATGATGGAGGAGTACGGCGCCGAAATCGGCGTGAACATCAAGACCTGCAACTCGAATGCCGAGGTTGCCACGCAGTTGCAGTGTGTCTCTGACATGGTGGCATCGCGGGTGGATGCCGTCATCATGCAGCCCATCGAGCCCGCCGCCGCGACCACCATGGTCGAACAACTCCAAGGTGCCGGGATTCCGGTGGTGACGTGGGCCATCGGGCCGGTCCCCGACGTCACCGTGCCCTTCGTCGACCTCGCAGAATACGACCAGGCAAAGGAGGCCGGCGGGCGCGCCGCCCAGTGGGTCAAGGACAACTTCGATGAGACACCGATGATCGTTGATCTCGGTGTACCCAACAACACCAACTGCTCGAACCGTGAGACCGGCTTCATCGACGGAGCCAAGGAGGTTGACCCCGAAACGGTCGTCGTCGCGCAGCCGAACGGCAAGGGTCTGCGGCTCGAGTCGGCCGCTGCGATGGCCGATGTGATCAACTCCGGCAAGGACTTCAACATCGTCACCGGGTGCAATGGCGAGAGCACGCTGGGCGGGCTGCAGGCGCTCCGGGAAGCCGGACGCGGACAAGCCGTCGACAAGGTGCCGGTGTCGGAGTACATGTTCTCGGTGGACGGCACACCCGACGAGATCGACGAGCTCGTCGATCCCGCTTCTCCACTCATGGAGACCCTCGCGCTCACCCCTTACGACAATGTGAGGGCTTTGCTCGACACGGCACTGAAGCTGCAGTCGGGTGAGATCGACGACAGCTACGACGGGACCCACCTCAAGGACGCCTTTCTGCCCAGCGACTGCGCCGAGCTGAACGTCATTCTCGACAAGCAGTACGGCGAGACCGTGCCCTGCACGGACTGACCGGCCTCGATCAAAGGGCACGTCATGGCAGCAGCGGGATCCGCCGGGGCACCGATCCTCGCCGTCTCCGGGTTGGTGAAGACCTTCGGTGGCGAGGTTGCCCTCGGCGGCGTCGACCTCGATGTCGCGCCCGGGGAGGTGCACGCCCTCCTCGGGGCGAACGGGGCGGGCAAGTCGACGCTCATCAAGTGCGTGACCGGAATCTACGCTCCCGACGCCGGGCAGGTCGTCTGGCGCGGCCGTAGCCACCGGTTCCGTTCGCTCCGCGAGTCCATCGCGGCGGGCATGGTCACCATGTTTCAGCAACTCAACGTGGTGGAGGACCTCACCGTCGGTGGCTATCTCAGCCTAGGGCGGGAACAGGGCCGCTGGGGCCTGATGAACGGGCGTGCCGACCGGGCCATGGCGCGCGCGGCGCTGAGCCGGGTGGGCGTCACGGTGGACGTTGCGGCACCGATGGCCGGGTTGAGCGTCGCCGAGCGTGAGCTCGTCGAGATCGCCCGGGCCGCGTCGATGGACGCCGAACTCGTCATTATGGACGAACCGACCGCCTCCCTGGGCGAGGTGGAGGTGGAGCGCCTCTTCGACGTCCTCAACGGGCTTCGGGCCGAGGGGGTCGCGGTGATCTATGTCTCGCACAAGCTCAAGGAGGTGCTCACGGTGTGCCAGCGGGCCACCGTGCTGCGGGATGGCCGAAACGTCGGGACCATCGACGTGGCAGGGGCCACGACCGACGATCTCCTCGAACTCATGGTGGGCACCCAGCCACCCCTCGAGGCGAAGCCAGCCCGCCCGCTCGGCTCGACGCCGCTGCTGGAGCTCGGTGCCGTCTCTACCGCCGAAGGGGTGCACGAGGTGGACCTGACGGTGCGGGAGGGCGAGGTGGTCGGCCTGTACGGACTCATGGGGGCCGGCCGCACCGAGGTGTTGCGCGCCATCTATGGGCTGGAACCGCTCACGGGCGGAACCATGCGGCTCCACGGGCGCCCCTGGGCGCCGCGTTCAGCACTGCAGGCGGTCCGGGCGGGGCTGGGCCTGGTGCCCGAGGATCGGGTCCGTGAGGCGATGATCCCCGATGCGAGCGTGGCGCAGAACATCACGATGAGTGCGCCATGGGCAGTGAGCAGCCAGGGAGTGCTCAGCGCTCGCAAGGAGCGGGCGCTGGCCACCTCGATCGTGACGGAGGTGGGAGTCAAGACCGCAGGCGTGCAGGCGCCGATCACCTCCCTGTCGGGCGGCAACCAGCAGAAGGTGATCGTGGGCCGCTGGATGGCGGCCGGTTCGTCGCTGCTGCTCCTGGACGATCCGACGGTCGGCGTCGACGTTGCGGCGAAGAACGAGATCTACAGCATCATCGAGGGTCTGATCGGCCAAGGGCACGCCGTGCTCCTGTGCTCATCAGAACTCGACGAGATCGTTGCGCTCTGCGATCGCATCGCGATCATGCATCAGGGCCGCATCGTGAGCGTCGTGCGCTCCGGCGATGGCGACGCCGAATCACTTGTCCGGCAAGCCATCATGGGCGTCGTTGTCGAGCGCCCCGATCACCCTCAGGGGGACGAATGACACGCATCTCCTTCCGGACCTACGGGGTGTACCTGGTCCTGCTCATCCTCATCATCGTCGTGGCGCTGACAACGGAGAACTTCCTCTCGCCCGACGCACTTCGGGGAAACCTCACCCAACTCATCCCTGTCGTTGTCACCGGATCGGCGGTCACTCTGCTCATGGTGGCCGGCTACCTCGACCTGTCGGTGGGCGGAGTCATGGCTCTGAGCGGCATCGTCGCGGCCTGGGTATCGGTGAACGGCGCACCCACGCCGCTCGCCCTGGCCACCGGGGTGCTCACGGGCACGCTGTTCGGCATCCTCAACGGGCTCCTCGTGGTGAAGCTCGGTGTGAATGCAGTGATCGCCACACTCGGATCCGGGCTCTATCTCGCCCTCGGCGCGGCGAACCTCATCGCGCAGAGCCGCGGCGGCACTGTCTCGGGTACGGCCCGTGACTTCCGGGACCTCGGCACCGGCTACGTCGGCGCGGTGCCGCTCGCCATTCTCGTCATGTTCGCGTTCGTGGCACTGTGCGTCTTCCTCGAGAAGGCGACGCTCGTGGGCAAGTACTCCGTGGCGATGGGCAGCAACTTCGAGGGAGCCAAGCTGGCGGGCGTGCCCGTGGAGTCCACCCGGATCCTCCTCTTCGCGCTCGTCGGGTTCGCCGCCGGGCTCGCGGGCATCATGACGGCGTCCCGGCTGGGTGTCGGCGTACCCACGATCGGCTCGGGCATGGAGTTCAACGTCATCGTCGCCGCCGTGCTCGGCGGGCTGAGCCTTGCGGGCGGACGCGGCCGCGTGCTGGCGACGGTGGCGGGGGCGACGATTCTCGTCGTGATCCGGTCAGCGCTCAACATGCATGGTGTCAACACCTTCTGGCAGCTCATCATCACCGGCGTCCTGCTGATCGTGATGGTCGTCATCGACGTGGTGCTGCGTGGGGGCAGCGACCGTCCGCAGTGGATGAAGTTCCTCCTGCCCTCCCGGGCCACTCCAGCCCCGGCCCAGCCTTCGGCATCAGCCTGAAAACCACCGCAGATCGGAGGACGTCATGACGAACGAAGGCTCCCGCCACCGCAGCTGCTTCCTGCTGCACCTCAAACCCGACCGGGTACCGGACTATCTGGCAGCGCACGAGGTGGTGTGGCCCGACATGATCGACGCGCTCCGGGCCGCCGGCTGGGCGAACTACTCTCTGTTCCTCCGCGAAGCCGACGGGCTCGTCGTCGGCTATGTCGAAACCGAGGACTTCGCCCGGGCGCAACAGCTCGTGGCTGCGACCGCGGTGAACGAGCGCTGGCAGGCGCACATGGCGACCTACTTCGACAACGGTGGCCGCAACCCCGACGAGGGATTCGAGCATCTCGTGGAGTACTTCCACCTCGACTGACCCCCGACCCTCAGCAACCCCTGACCATCCACGAAGGAGTGACGATTCATGTCCAACCGACAGGCTTTTCCGGTGCAGGCACCAGCGCCCCTGGAGCGCCGCAGCCACCGGCGTCCCCGCCTCGCCCTCGTCGCGGGCGGCCTCGGTGTCTACTGGGGGCAATTCGACGGGTTGCTCGACGCCCTGAAACGCTCCTCTGCGACGATCATTGAGCGGCTCACGACCCTGGGGGCCGATGTCGACGACTTCGGCTTCATCTCCGATCCCGCCGAGGGCCAGAGCGTCGCCGAGGCGGTGCGCCGGTCGGACCCCGACCTGGTGATCTGCTTCGTGTCCACCTACATGACCAGCGCGCAGGTGCTGCCGGTCTTCTCCAGCGCCGGGGCACCGATCCTGCTTGTCTGTCTCCAGCCGACGGCCTCCATGGATCATGAGAATTTTGGCACCGGAGACTGGCTGGCCTACGCCGGATCGGCGGGTCTGCCCGAGATGGCGGTGGCTCTGGAGCGCCTCGGGCTTCCTGCGCGCAGCGTCTCAGGTCATCTCGAGGACGAGCGTGCGTGGGCAAAGATCGCCCGGTGGGTGCGGGCGGCCGGGGTCGTGGCCAACCTGCGCCGCGGCAGGTTCGGGCTGCTCGGTCACCTGTACCCGGGCATGTTCGACATCGCGACGAACATCACTTCCAGCTACGCCACCTTCGGTGGCCACGTGGAGATCCTCGAACTCGATGACCTCCGTCGTTGCTATGAGGCAGTGAGCGATGCCGACGCGGAGGCGCGCTTCCGGGTTGTCGATGAGGTCTTCGCCATTACCGAGGGCACCGATC
>JBKEBV010000149.1:0-4198 GCA_047973315.1 Propioniciclava sp. | reverse complement strand
AGGCTGATGGTGTGGCGAACCTCGTGCAGCGGCGCATCGGAGAGGCCCTGCGGTCCCGGGTCTCCGATCCCGACCCCGATCGGCGCGGGCGAGAGATCTGGGGCAAGGTGGGTGAGCGCTGGTTCACTCCAGGCGACCCCATCTGGCGGGTGCACCAGGACGCCGCCATGTTCCCCGGCGGGATCGCTGCCCTCCTGCTCCAGTCGCTCCACCCGCTCGCCATGGCCGGCGTCGCTGGACATTCGGGTTACCGCACCGACCCGTGGGGGCGGCTGAGGCGCACCGCCGACTACATCGCCGTCACCACCTACGGGACGATCCCGGACGCGACCGCGGTCATCGACCATGTGCGCGGTGTCCACGACCGTGTTCGCGGCAAGGACAACCGCGGCCGGCCCTACCGAGCCGGCGATCCGCACCTGCTCGGCTGGGTCCATGCCGCTGAGATCTGGGCCTTCCTGCATGCCCACCAGGCCTACGGGCGAGCGCCGTTGAGCGATGCCGATGCCGACGGTTACGTCGCCCAGGCGGCCGTCCCGGCTGTGCTGCTCGGCGTGCGCGAGCCGCCGCAGTCGGTGGCCGCGCTGGAGGCGACCCTTGCCTGCTACCGCGACGAGCTCGACACCGGCCCCGACGCGGCGGAGACGGTCAGATACCTGGTTCGCACGCCACCGGTGCCGTGGATGACCCGGCCCGGGTACGGGGCCCTGGTGGGCGGCGGCGTCGCCCTCCTGCCCGATTACGCCCGCACCATCCTCGGCCTCCGGCTGCCGGGTCCGGCGCTTCTGGTGGCCCGGGCTCTGGGGCAGCAGATGACGCGGCTCGCCCGCTGGGGGCTGGCCGTGGGAGAGCCGGACCGAGATCCGCCGGCCTCGGCAGATGATCTCGATCAGGACCGGCGCTGATGACCTGGCGACCCAGCGGCTGCCGGCTCAGCAATCGGCGTCGCGTTGTCAGTCCTTGACCGAGATGTGTACGTGGTCGTAGTGGTTGGCGGTATCGGAGCCGCGGTTCTCCATGGAGCGCCAGCCACGATCGGGATAGGCGGCGTTCCAGATCTTCTGGCGGAAGATGATGTATTTCACCCCGTAGGTGGAGGCGTTTTTCTGGAAGTGCTTGGCGATCGTCCAGCCGTAGTCGGCCATGGAGCTTGCCTTGTAGTTCGGGATCATCACATCGACGGCGCGGCCGTTCGGATGGTCGGAGGAGTAGCTGCTGGAGGCCCGCCACCCATAGATGTTGGTGATCTTCGGATAGGACTCCAGCACCTTGCTGACGACCTTCTTCGCGTTCGCGTTGAGGCGGTCGATGCCGATCAGGGTCTTCCCGGTCGTGCTCAGCGGGGTGGCGGTGCTCGGCTTCTTGGCGGACACGTAGGCGCTGTAGACCCAGCGCGCGACGCCCTTGTGGATGATCTGCGTGCGCGTCGAGGTCTTCTTCCCGGTGATCTTCAGCGCGGTCCCCCGGCTGACGGTTCCGACGACCTTTCCGTTCGAGGCCGAGGTCGCGCGGACGTTGAGCGTTCCCACCGTCACATACACGGTGCCGGCCGCCTTCGGTGTGCTCGTGCTGGCCACGGTGACGGCCACCGGCTTGGTGTAGCGGGTGGCGATCCAGCGCGTGGTGCCGTTGACGATGACCTGGGTGTAGTCCTTGGTCGTCCTGCCGGTGGTATCCACCACGGAGTTTCCGGGCAGCACGCCGGTGGAGCGGTCGCTGATCGACCCTCCGGTGCGCAGATAGAGGTTTGCGGTGGTGCGAACCTGTCCGGTGGCCTTCGGGGTGGTGGTGCTGGTCGCGCTGGTCAGGTAGCTGGAGTGGATCCAGCGCGCCTTGTTCTTGAAGACGACCTGGGTCCAGTTCCCCTTCGTTGATCCGGTGGTTCCCAGCTGGGTTCCCTTCGCGGCGACGCCGACCTTGGCGTAGCTGGTGCTCGGGCCGGTGCGGACGTTGACGCTCGCGGTCGTGCGGAGTTTGCCGGTGGTCTTGATCGGGTCGGTCATCGCCGCGGTGCTCGTGGGTGCGGCTGAGGTTGCCTTCAGGTAGTCACCGTGGATCCAGCGGCTCGACCCCTGGAAGGTGACCTGCACCCAGTCGCCCTTCGTCGCACCGGTGGTGGCGAGCACCAGCCCGCGTGAGGCCACGCCGACCTTGGCTGTCGAGGTGCTGGGGCCGGTGCGGACGTTGACATTCGCGGTGGCTCGCACCGCGGTGGCTGCAGCCTGCGAACTGGCCGTCGCGCTGACCAGGTAGCTGCCGTACACCCAGCCGCGGAGGTCGCCCGTGGTGGTGACCTCGTACCACCGGCCGGAGGTCTTCCCCGTGGCGGTCACCGCCTCGCGGGGGGAGAGGATGGTCACCACGCCCTTGCTGGTGCTCGGTCCGGAGCGCATGTTGACCCAGGTCGTCGCCGACATGGGCTGGGTGGCGTCCGCCGTGGCGGCTGCCAGAAGTCCGCCGAGGCTGAGGACGAGCGACAGCATCGTCCCACCCACGGCAAGCTGAATCGGGCGGCTCGGATGCTCAGCCACGTTTGTTCCCCCCTCGTGGACCCGGGCCGTCACCGGTGTCCCTACGGTCCAGTACACGACTGCCAGCGGCGGGTCGGCAAGCTCAGGGCACACCTTTGTCCAGCCGACACGCCGTCCTTGAGGGGCTCTCAGGAGGATCTTCGGATCTGCAACTCGGGGAACCTTCGCTGGGCGTTTCCCCTCGTCAGAGGCCTATTGCCGCTGTTCTCCGGAGGGCGCCGCTCGGGAGCGACGAGCGCAGCGTCGGCTATCTGAGGATTCTCAGGATCTCTGGATATCGGGTTGAGGGTCCGCACCGGGCAGATCGTCCACCTGCACCCAGGAGGTCGTCAGGTCGCAGGCCCAGCGCGCGCAGCGTCCCCACACTTGGTCGGGCAGGTAACCGCTGCGCAGATCGAGTGCAGGGACCAGCCGACCGCCGGTGAGTGCCACCGCCCGCCGCAGCGCCACCGTCTCGGCGACCGCGATCGGCAGGACCGCCACCCGGCGGGTGACGGCATTGGCGCGCAGCATTCCCCGGACCGCCTCGGTATAGGTGTGCGCGACCAGCACCAGACCACGATCCTCCCGCTGCGCCCGTGACAGCGGGTCGAGGAGTAGCTGGTCGTCGTCCAGGTGGGCGTCGACCACCAGGACCAGGGGATGCTCCAGGATGCCAAAGGTGTCGTCGGCGGTGAGGAAGGCCGGGTCGATGGTGCCGCCGGGAAGGTCGGCGCCGGTGGGCCGGTCGGCACCTGATCCGACGCTGGCTTCCGCCGGGCGCTGATCGGCCAGATCGCTCTCGGTGGTGTACCCCGGCGAGGGGCCGTCGTGGTCGGGGATCGAGCCTGGTGGTTCCCTGAGCGCCTGTTCAGCACGCCGGTTCCGGCGGCGGTCCCACCACCAGCCGAACCACACCACGGCGATCCCCACCACGAGGACGACGGGGATGCCCCACGCGGGAGGAACCATGCCATCAGCCTAACCGCCCGCTGCGGGCGGGGCTCATGCCCACGGCCGGACACGTCCCCGAGCTTGAGCGGCGAGGTGGTCACGGTGACTTCCACCGTGGTCGCCACCGATCATGGGGGCCGTGACTCCTCCGGCCCGCCGAGCCCGCGGTACTGGCGCGCGGCCCGACCCCCGCGGGAACTCGGCAGAGCCCGGCTGCCGTTGAGGTTGACCCCGAATTCCGGACAGGTGGCTGTTTGGTCAGGCGGCCATGGGAGCCGTCTGAGTGGCCTGTCGGGCCAGTTGTGCTTCGTACTGTAGCGGACTGATGTAGCCGATCTTGGAGTGGTGTCGGCGGGCGTTGTACCAGCCGTCGATCCAGGTGTAGACGCCCCGTCGGGCATCAGCGATCGTGGCGAAGACGTGCCGGTGGTAGTACTCGTGTTTCAGGGTGGACCAGAACGATTCGGCGGCGGCGTTGTCCCAACACACCCCGGTCCGGCCCATCGATCGCAGCAGGTCGAGGTCGGCTGGGACATTGGCGATTTGCTGGCTGGTGTATTGACAGCCACGACCGGCATGGAAAATGACCTTCTGGGGCAAATCGCCGCGCGGCGCGACAGCTTGACCGAGCGCGTCCTCGACCAGATCAGCCCGCAGATGGTCGGCGATGCTGCGGCCGAGCACCCGGCGAGTGTGCCCATCGCGGACGGTGCACAAGTACGCCCAGCCCTCGC
>JBKEBV010000110.1:0-6228 GCA_047973315.1 Propioniciclava sp. | reverse complement strand
CGATCAGCGACGACCGCCCCCACGGCCATGACCAGGAAGGTGGCCTGGAAGAGGTCCAGCAGGGCCATCCGGCTCATGGTGAACGCGAGCCCGTCGAAGGTGAGCAGGAGCCCGGCGATCGCCCCGATCAGCGTGGACCGGGACAGCCGTCGTCCCAGTCGGACGGTCGCGCCCACCAGCAGCGATCCGAACACCACCGCGGAGATGCGCCATCCGAAACTGTTCATCCCGAAGACGGCCTCGCCGGCGGCGATCAGCCACTTGCCCAACGGCGGATGGACGATGAAGGACGGGTGAGCCGACAGGCCGGACAGATCACCGGCGGCGATCTGGTCGTTCGCACCGTCGGCCCAGGTGCCCTCGTAGCCGTACTGGAGCAGTGACCAGGCGTCCTTGGCGTAATAGGACTCATCGAAGATGACGTACGGCGGATAGCCGACTCCCACCAGCCGGATGCCGAAGGCGAGCAGTGCGATCGCGATGGTCACCCCCCAGGCGACGGCCCGGTCCGTCGGCTGCCATTCCCGGAGCCGCTCGACGGTGGTCGGGGTGCGAGGTGGGGCGACCACGGTCGAGATCAGGGGTGGCGCGGTCACGTCGCCATGGTAGCGACGCCTCCCTCCGCCATACTGGACCGGTGACCGCCAGTGCCGAGCCGAACGGCCGACTCGTGCTCGCCGCGACCCCGATCGGGGATGTCTCCGACGCGAGCCCGGCCCTGATCCGGGCGCTGGAGACCGCTGACGTCATCGCCGCCGAGGACACCCGCCGTCTGCGGGACCTGTGCCGACGGCTCAACGTGGCGCCCCGCGGCCGGACCGTCTCCTATTTCGACGGTAACGAGGCCGAGCGCGCCGCCGAACTGCTCGCCGCGCTGACCGATGGAGCGACTGTCGTTGTCGCGACCGACGCCGGGATGCCGTCGGTCTCCGACCCGGGCTTCCGGATCACCCAGGCCGCGATCGAGGCCGGGATCCGGGTGACGGCGGTTCCGGGTCCCTCGGCGGTGCTGACGGCGTTGGCGGTCTCGGGGCTGCCGACCGACCGGTTCTGTTTCGAGGGCTTCCTCCCCCGCAAGGCGGGCGAGCGGCAGCGTCGGCTGGCGGCGGTCGCCGACGAGCGACGCACGATGGTGTTCTTCGAGGCGCCTCACCGGCTGGAGGCCTTCCTCGGCGACGCCGCCCTCGCGTTCGGGGCTGCTCGGCCGGGTGTGGTGTGCCGTGAACTGACCAAGACCTACGAGGAAGTACTGCGGGGCACTATCGCAGAGCTGGCCGTCTGGGCGCACGGTGAGGTGCGCGGCGAGATCACCGTGGTGATCGCCGGAGCCCCGCCGTCGGCGCTGGGGAGCGATGCTGCGGTGGCCGAGGTGCTCACCCGGGTGGAGGGCGGTCAACGCCTCAAGGAAGCGGTCAATGCCGTCGCCCCCGACACCGACCTGGCCAAGGGCGAGTTGTACAACCGGGCCGTCGCGGCCCGCGCGGGAAGGAACGCACCGTGAGCGATCGCCGGGCACTGCCCGAGGCGCCGGAACCGCTGCCGGCCCCCACCACTGACGCCCACACCCACCTGGGCGCCACCGGGCAGAAGACCGGGCTCGGTGTTCCCGAGGCGTTGGTCGCGGCGCGCGCGGTCGGCGTCACCCGAGTGGTGGATGTCGGCTACGACGCGCCCTCCTCGGTGGCGGCCGTCCGCGCCGCCGAGGAGTACCAGGAGATCATCGCGACGGTGGCGGTCCATCCCCACGACGCGGTGGAACTCGGAGACGGTCTCGCGTCGGCGCTGGCGCAGGTCGAGGCGTTGCTGGGCAGCTCCGAACGGATCCGAGGTGTCGGCGAGACCGGCCTCGACTACTACTGGGTGCACGACGAGGCCGGTCGCGCCCGGCAGCGGGAGGTGTTCGCCACCCATATCGCCTGGGCCAGGCGCCACGACCTGGCGCTGGTCATCCACGACCGCGAGGCCCACAGCGACCTGGCCGATGTCCTCGACGCCGAGGGCTGGCCCGACCGGATCCAGATGCACTGCTTCTCCGGGGACGCAGCCTTCGCCCGCCGATGCCTCGACGCCGGAGCTCACCTGTCCTTTCCCGGCACAGTGACCTTCAAGGCCAACGAGGACCTCCGGGAAGCGCTGCGGATCACCCCGGCCGACCGGCTGCTCGTCGAGACCGACGCTCCCTACCTCACCCCCGTCCCGATGCGCGGCCGCCCGAATGCCAGCTACCTGCTGCCGCACACCGTCCGGTTCATCGCCGAGACCCGGGGCGACGACCTCGCCGCCCTGTGTGCTCAGCTGGAGGCGAACGCCACCGCACTGTTCGGCCCCTGGGGATCCGATGGCTGAGGGCCTGTTGGATCCGCGCACCCTCCGCGGGATCGCCGCCGATCTGGGGCTGCGACCCACCAAACAGCGCGGCCAGAACTTCGTCCACGACGCCAACACTGTGCGCCGGATTGTTGCCGCGTCGGCGGTGACCGGCGACGATGTCGTCCTGGAGATCGGCCCCGGTCTGGGCTCACTCACGCTCGGGCTGCTCGAGGTCGCCCGGCGGGTGGTCGCCGTCGAGATCGAGACCTCGCTGGCCGAGCGGCTTCCGCAAACGGCGTCCGAGCGGATGCCCGGCCATGCGGATCGTCTCACCGTTGTGCACGGCGATGCTCTCGCCGTCGGCATCCTGCCCGATCCGCAGCCGACGGCGGTGGTCGCGAACCTCCCGTACAACGTGAGTGTGCCGGTGCTGCTCCACGTGCTGCAGAGGTTCGGGAGTGTCCGGCGGGGTCTGGTCATGGTCCAGCTGGAGGTCGCTGACCGGCTGGTTGCCGCCCCGGGGAGCCGCACCTACGGTGTTCCGAGCGCCAAGCTGGCCTGGTACGCCGCCGCCAACCGGGTGGGCACTGTCCCACCGACGGTCTTCTGGCCGGTCCCGAACGTCGATTCGGGGCTGGTGTCGCTGACCCGGCAGGAACCGCCGGCGACGTCGGCCAGCCGGGAGCAGGTCTTCGCGGTGGTGGACGCGGCGTTCGCTCAGCGCCGCAAGATGTTGCGCGGTGCCCTGGCGGGGCTGTTCGGATCCTCGGCGGCTGCGGCCGAGGCGTTGGGCCGGGCGGAGGTCGATCCTCAGGCCCGCGGCGAGGTGTTGGCCATCGCCGACTTCGCGCGTATTGCTGAGCAGTTGCCGAGCTGACCTGCGCCGACGGGTTCCGGCGATGCGATTTCGTGACCGGTCGGCGGTTTCGCCTCCGTCGCTGCGGCTGGTAGGAAAGTGCCATGTCTTCGTCGTCGCGCGTGACCCCGGATGAGCGCTGGGTCAAGGTCCGTGCGTCCGGGAAAGTCAATCTCGGGCTCCGGGTCGGCGGGCGCCGTCCGGACGGGTACCACGGCCTGGAGACCGTCTTCCAAGCTCTCAGCCTGTATGACGAGCTGGGTGTCCGGCGCGCTGAGCCCGGGGTGTACTCGGTCACCGTGGTGGGCGACCAGGCCGCCCTCGTTCCGACCGATGCGACGAATCTCGCGATCAGGGCTGCCCGCCTGCTCGCCGATAGACACGGCGGCGTCGAGACCTGCGGCGCGGAGATCCGGATCCGGAAGACGATTCCGGTCACCGGCGGGATGGCAGGAGGGTCGGCCAATGCCGCGGCTGCTCTGGTCGGCTGCGCCGAGGTGTGGGGGATCGACACCTCGCAGGCCGATCTGACGACCCTGGCCACCGAGCTGGGCGCCGATGTGCCGTTCGCTCTGCACGGGTCGACGGCGTTGGGAACCAACCGGGGCGATGATCTGGTGCCGGTGCTGAGTCGGGGTAGCTACCACTGGGTGCTGGCGCTGCCGCAGGTCGAACTCTCCACGCCGCGGGTCTTCGCCCGCTTCGACGAACTGAACCCCGACGCGCCCCTGGAGCCTGACCCCATCCCCGAGGGCCTGCTCGAAGGGCTGGCCAGCGGCGACGTCCGCAGGGTCGCCGACAACCTCGTCAACGAACTCCAGCCGGCAGCCTTGAGCCTGCGCCCTGAGTTGGCCGAACTGCTCGAGGCCGGCGTCGAGTGCGGCGCCCTGGCCGGGATCGTGTCCGGGTCAGGTCCGACGTGTGCGTTCCTCGCCGCGAATGAGGACGCTGCTGTCCGGTTGTCGGTGGGGCTCACTGGGCTCGGCCTGTGCCGGACAGTGCGGCGGGCGACCGGACCCAGCCTGGGCGCTCGGCTTCAGGCGAGCTGAGCGGTGTCCGGGCCTTCGTGCTCGGCCAAGTAGAGCGTGGGGTCGGGGTCGAGCCCCTTGAGCCCGTTCCAGATGAGGTTCACCAGGTGGGCGGCCACCTCGGGTTTGGCGAGCGTCGTCGTCTCCCGGGCGTCCCGCCACCACTGCCCGGACAGGCCGACCAGGCCGACCAGCATCTGGCTGTACAACGGTGCGGTGGCTGCGTCGAAGCCCCGCCGTTCGAACTCGGAGCCGAGCAGCCCTTCCACCCGGGTGGCGATGCTGGACAGGATGGTCGAGAAGCTCCCGCCTGAGCTGGAGTACGGCGAGGAGTCGCGGCTGATGATGCGGAAGCCGTCGGGATGTTCCTCGATGTAGTCGAGCAAGGTCATCGTGCCCACCTCGATCAGTGCACGGGGACCGGTGGCAGGCTGGGAGAGGGCGTCGTGGATGGCGTCGTGCAGGGTGCGGACCTCCCGTTCGACCACCACGGCGTAGAGGCCCTCCTTGCCACCGAAATGCTCATAAACCACGGGTTTGCTGACCTCGGCGTGGGTGGCGATCTCCTCGACGCTGGTGCCTTCGAGCCCCTTCTCGGCGAAGAGCCCGCGGGCGACCTCGACGAGTTGCTCGCGACGCTCGGCGCGCGACATCCGTACGCGCGCGCGGCGGCCCCGAGGGGTCGGTTGCGGTTGCGTCACAAGCCCAGTCTCTCGCGCCTTCGCCGACCGCGCCAACACGGGGGCGGACGTACCCGGGTGGCCGATGGTTGCCCCGGTGTCTTCGCAGGGTTCTGATCGGCGCCACCAGGCATGGGGGTTCCTCGCCGCCGAACGCCGTACGGTACCTGTCGGCTCGACGTGTGCGGGCACGTGGAGGCCGCCTTCGTCGCGGTGTGAACCTGGCCAGCATGGTGTGCGGGGAGGTAACGTCCAGCATGGCGAGGTCTTGTCGGATGGCTGGTGCCGGAACCTCCATCATCGAAAAGCCCGACGCCAACCCGCCCCGAAATCCAGCCGTCTCGACATCCTCAACGGTGAAGAGGCAGCGGCGGCGGGCGCCGCACGGGATGACCGGCGATCCGTCAGAGTTGTCGGCCGTGCGAGTTCACCGAACGATGCCGAGAACAAGGGACGACCCATGCCTCACCCGAAGAAAGCACGCGAATCTGCACGACCAGCACCTCCGGGTCCGAGCACAACCCGACCCGACCCGGTGCGCGCCAGCGTCGGTCTGGGTGTCGTGACGTTGCTGGCGGTGGCGGTCGCAGGGTTCTCGGCATACCTGTATGCCTCGGCGTCGCTGCGCGAACTGGCTGAGGATGGTCTGGGCCTCGGCTCGACCTACGTCGACGCCCCGGACGTCGCTCAGGTCGCGCTCTACCTCCACATCGCCAGCGGGGTGGTGGCGTTGGCGATCGGACCGCTGCAGTTCGTCCGTCGACTGCGGCGGCACCGTCCGCGGCTGCATCGAGTGATCGGCCGGGCCTACCTCGTCGCGGTGTTCTCCTCGGCGGCGTTCGCGCTGGTGATCGCCCCGTTCAGCGCGGCCGGCCTCGTGGCGCTGTTCGGGTTCTCGTCGCTGGCCGGATGGTGGATGGTGACCGGGGTCCACGCGCTGACCGCGGCCCGGCGGCGAGACTTCGCAGGGCACCAGGCCTGGATGATCCGCAACTACGCGTTGACCTTCGCGGCGCCCACACTGCGACTCTGGCTGGCGCTGCTGATCGCGATTCAGATCGTCCAGGCGTCCGTAGTGGGAAACGAGGCCGACGTACAGGCGGCGTACGCCAATGCCTACGCTGCCGTCCCGTTCCTGTGCTGGCTGCCCAACGTGGTGGTCGCCGAATGGTTGATCCGGCGGCGCGGGCTGCCGTCGTACCGGATCTCCGCTCCGCCCGCATGAGGAACGCCGCAGCTCCCCACGCCCACTCGCCGGTCACTGAGGAGCCCGGCTAGACTTCCGACCAGGCTTGCTCCGGTAAAGCCGATCCCCGGTTGGTCTTTCGGCAGGGCCCGCCTGACTTTGAATCAG
>JBKEBV010000068.1:0-4256 GCA_047973315.1 Propioniciclava sp. | reverse complement strand
GGCGAGACGCACAGCAAGAAGGTCGTCGAGATGATGGAGTCCGCACTCACCTGCGGAACCCCCTTCGTCTTCATCAACGACTCCGGTGGTGCCCGGGTCCAGGAGGGCATCGACTCCCTGTCCGGCTACGGCCAGGTGTTCTATTCCAACGTCAAGCTGTCCGGCGCGGTCCCCCAGATCTCGATCATCGCCGGCCCCTGCGCCGGTGGTGCGGCCTACAGCCCCGCACTGACCGATTTCATCATCCAGACCCGCAAGGCCCACATGTTCATCACCGGGCCGAGCGTGATCGAGCAGGTGACCGGTGAGAAGGTCACCCAGGACGCGCTCGGCGGCGCCGACGCTCACATGGGCGTCTCCGGGGTCACCCACTTCGTGGCCGATGATGATGCCCAGGCCGTCCTCATCGCACAGAAGCTCCTCAGCTTCCTACCGCAGAACAACACCGAGGATCCGCCGATCGTCGACCCCGACCCCTACGTCGAGCCGGATCCGTCCATGATCGACGTCGTGCCCGTCGAGGGTACGAAGGGCTATGACGTCCGCGAGGTGATCGGCCGCATCGTCGACCACGCGGATTTCCTCGAGGTTCAGGCCGGCTATGCGACGAACATGGTCGTCGGATTCGGGCGGGTCAACGGGCGCACCGTCGGGGTGGTGGCCAACCAGCCCAACGTGATGGCCGGTGTGCTCGACATCAACGCCTCCGACAAGGGCAGCCGGTTCATCCGGTTCTGCAACGCGTTCAACATTCCGCTGGTCACCCTCGTCGACGTCCCCGGGTTCCTGCCCGGCGTCGCCCAGGAGCACGGCGGGATCATCCGGCACGGGGCCAAGCTGCTCTACGCCTACTCGGCCGCCACGGTGCCCAAGATCACCGTGGTGCTCCGCAAGGCCTACGGCGGTGCGTACCTGGCCATGTGCAGCAAGGACCTGGGTGCTGACCAGGTGTTCGCTTGGCCGACGGCCGAGATCGCGGTCATGGGTGCCGACGGCGCCGCCTCTGTGGTGTTCAAACGTGAGATCCAGAATGCCGAGGATCCGGCCAGGCGGCGCGAGGAACTCGTCGAGGAGTACCGGACCACCTTCTCCACGCCGTTCGTGGCAGCTTCCCGCGGGCTCGTCGACGACATCATCAATCCTGAGGACACCCGTCGCAAGGTGGCCATGGGGCTGGAGATCCTCATCAACAAGCGTGAGATCCGCCCGGCCAAGAAGCACGGCCTTGGGCCGGTGTGAGCGGAGGAACCATGGCTGATGACATCAACGCCCAACTGCTCGAGGCGGTCAAGGCGCTCACCGACCGCGTTGAGCACCTCGAGGCCGAGATCAAGAGCATCAACCTGCTCAATGCCCAGAACGTTCCCGAGGAGGTGCTCGTGGCCATCTCGGCTGCGGTAGCCGCCTATCTCGGTCACCGGGCCAAGCGGCGCCAGTCGCACTTCACGACGTCGGGGTCCTGGACCACGACCACCCGGCGCTCTCAACACGTCCACGCCCCGCTCCACCTGCGGTAATCGAAAGGCACACCCATGAAGCTGAAGGTCACCGTCAACGGCATCCCCTATGACATCGATGTGGAGGTGGAGGAGGCCGAACGTCAGGCACCCGGGGCGATCGTCATCGGGGGCGGCGCCATGAACTCACCTGTCGCGACGACCGCATCGGTTCAGGCAACCTCGGCCAACGCCGTCACCGCGCCACTGTCGGGTTCGGTCTCGCGGATCCTCGTCGAGGAGGGCGCCGAGATCGAGGCCGATCAGGTCCTCATGGTGCTGGAGGCCATGAAGATGGAGACCGAAATCACGGCTCCCCAGTCCGGAACGGTCGGACGGATTCTGGTCAGCACCGGCGACGCTGTCGCGGGTGGAGAGGCGCTCATCGAACTCGCCTGAGCTCAAGCGACATCTCCGCTCCCCATTGCGGCCCGCGCCACCGGCGCGGGCCGTTGTGCGTCCGGGGATCGGCAGGTATACCTAGAGGTATTAGGTAAGTCCGTCCGGCGAGGGAGGCTCAGGTGCAGGTATCGAAGGATCTGGTCGCCGCGTCGGCCGCACCGATCGTGCTGGGCATCCTCGCCAACGGCGAGAACTACGGCTACGCCATCCTCACGCGCATCGCGGAGGTGTCCGACCAGCAGTTCGAGTGGAGTGAGGGACTGCTGTACCCCTTGCTCCACCGGCTGGAACGGCAGGGCTACGTCACCGCGCACTGGGGACAGGCGCCCTCGGGCCGTCGCCGCAAGTACTACCGGATCACCCCGGACGGCCGCGACCAGCTCGCCGACCAGCGCCGCCAGTGGGAGGCCGTGAACAGCTCGCTCGGTCGGCTCTGGGCCGGTCTCGCCGAGGCGGTCACCCTCCCCCCGCCAACCATCACCGTAGGCTCAACCAAAGGAGTCCCTGCATGAACGAGAGCACCCCGTCGCCGGCCGGGACGCCCGGCGTCGGCTCGGCACAGCCCCCGGCGGTTCCCGCTGTCGAGGGCGCCGCCGATGAGAACAGGCCCTTGGAGAGCCAGTGGCTGCAGTGGCGGGCCTACCTCGCCGCGCGCGAGGGCGTGGACGCCGACGACGTCGCCGAGCTGGAGGACCACCTCACCGCGCAGATCGAGGACCTCACCGCCCAGGGACTCGCGGCCGACGAGGCGTTCCTGGTCGCGGTGAAGCGGCTCGGCAGCCATTCCGTGCTCGCGGCGGATTTCGCCCGTGAGAATGCGGAGGCGTTCTGGAAACAGCTGGTCGTCGCCGACGGCAGCGAGAAGACGCGATCCGACCCGGCGGGGTTCCGGCCCATGATCGGCTTCGCGGTGGCAGCCGGTCTTGTCGTGATCGCCGCGTTCCGGGTCGGCAACCACGTCCCCGAAATTCCGCTTCCCGCCATGGCCGCAGGGGCGCTTCTCGGACTGTTCGCTGTCCTGAGCGGCTACTTCGTCTGGCTCCGTCGGCCGAGGGCCTGGGCCGGTGCGGCGGTGGCGTTCACGCTCGCCCTGCTGCTCGTTGCCGCGACCATCGGGTATCCCTACCTCGCCCCCGGCCCGGCGACCACCCAACTGCTCGCACTCATCCACCTACCGGTAGCGCTGCTCCTTCTGGGCGGGGTGAGCTACCTCGGCGATCGCTGGCGGACCCTGACACGGTGGATGGACTACCTACGGTTCGTGGGGGAGTGGGTGATCTACCTGGCACTCATCGCCCTCGGCGCCCAGGTCCTGCTCGGCCTCGCCGCGGGCCTGTTCGTGCTCATCGGACTGGATCCCAGCTCCGTGCTGGGGGAGTGGGCCCTCCCCGCGGGCCTGGGCGGCACCCTGGTCGTCTCGGCCTGGCTGGTGGAGGCCAAGAAATCCATCGTGGAGAATCTGGCCCCCGTCCTCACCATGGTCTTCACCCCGCTGTTCGTGCTGCTGCTCGTGGCACTCTTCGCCGCCATGCTGTCCGTGGGGGACCTCACCAAGGCGGACCGCGGCCTGCTGATCCTTGTCGATCTCCTCCTGGTCGTCGTCTGGGGACTGGTCCTCTTCGCAACCTCCGCCCGTGCCGAGGCCGCACGGCCGCGGCCGTTCGACTGGCTGCAACTGGGGCTCCTGGTGAGCGCGCTGGCCGTCGACCTCCTCGTCCTGGTCGCGATGGCTGGACGCATCGGCGAGTTCGGTGCCTCGCCGAACAAGGTGGCGGCTCTGGGGGAGAACCTCGTGATCGCGGTCAACCTCGTCGGGGCCCTGTGGTTGCAGGCACGTTTCCTCGGCGGACAGATCGCCGTGGATGCACTGCGCACCTGGCAGTGCCGCTACCTGCCGGTCATCGGTGTGTGGGCCACCGTTGTCGTCGTGGTGTTCCCTCCCATCTTCGGGTTCCGGTAGCTACGCTCTGCGCATGACTGACACCTGGGAGGTGCCGGGTGCTGAGGGGCCGCGCGAAGTCCGCCTCACCCACCCCGACAAGATCCTGTGGCCGGACGCGGGCGAGGGGCCGGTGACCAAGGGCGACCTGGCGCGCTACCTGCTGGCGGTCGCCGACCCGTTCCTGGCCATCAACGGCAACCGCCCAATGACACTGCAGCGCTTTCCCGACGGCATCGAGGGCGAGGAGTTCTTCAGCAAGCGTCCGCCGCGCGGTGCCCCCTCGTTCCTCGAGAGCGTCATGTGCACCTATCCCTCGCGGCGGCGCCACCTCCAACTCGTCTTCGACGAGCCCGCCGACCTCGTCTGGGCAGCCCAGATGGGAACCCTCACCTTCCATCCCTGGCCCGTGCGGGTGG
>JBKEBV010000070.1:0-7193 GCA_047973315.1 Propioniciclava sp. | reverse complement strand
CGATCGCGGTTCGTAGTTCAGACAACGGGGCGCTCCGGGGTTGAGAAAAACCCCACCAGTCCCGGTGGGACGGTGGGGAGCTATGGCGTCAATACTGCCAGAGAGGTGCCGCGTGTCAAGTACCGGATGCACTCGGCACCCCGACGCGATGCACGCTGCGCGGGCGCGGTCACCGGACGGTAGGTGCAACAGCCCGGCTACCAACGCTGGAGGAACAGAGCCGCAGCCTCCACCACCGATGCTGTTGTCTGGGAAGGGAAGGAGTGGGTCGCACCCGGGATCTCGACGAACTCCCGCGGGCCCGCGTGGGCCTGCCGGCACTCCTCCCGCCATTCAGGCGCGCTCCCAAACGGATCCCGTGCTCCGGACACCATCAGGACCGGCCCACCGACCCTCCTGAGCTCCGCTGCCCGGGACTTCTCCGGGTGGCCCGGCGGGTGCAGGGGGAAGGAGAGGGCGACGACCGCAGGCACCTCAGGCGTCCACGTGCGACAGGCGATCCGCGCACCCGCGCTGCGCCCGCCGGTGATCACCGGAATGCCCGGGTAGGCGGTCCGGACGGCCGCCAGCCCCGCATCCCACCACGGGTCAGACGCTGGCGGCCGCGGACCCATCTTCTTCCCGGCAACCCGCCAGGGCAGTTCGTACCGGGCCACGGTGATGCCCCGGCCTGGGAGCGCGGCAGCCAGCGCGTCGAGGTCGGCGGTGTGCACCTGCCCCGACGCGCCACCACCCAGCATCACGACGACCGTCGGGTCCGGCGCCTCGGCCACGACCAGCCGCCCCGGTCCGGCGTCGGTCGCGACGCTCTGCTCTCGTGTCCGGGCCCGCTGCATCGCTCCAGCATTCCATGTCCGCCCCGCGCACACGCCGGACCCACCACGAGAAGGTCGGGCAGCGCGGGTTCGGCAGTGGGATGCTGGTCCGCATGGACTTCTGGAACGTCTACGACCAAGGATTCGTCCGTGTCGCTGCCGCCACGGCGCCGGTCCGGCTGGTCGACCCCGCGGCGAATGTCGCCACGATCCTGCGTTCGGCCCGCGAGCTGGCTGCCGATGGGGTCGGCGTCGCCGTCTTCCCCGAACTGTGCCTCACCGGGTACTCCATCGACGACCTGCTGCTGCAGGACACCCTGCTCGACGCGGTCGAGGATGCGCTGACCGATCTCGTCGCCGCCTCGGAAGGCCTCGGCTGCGTCCTGCTGGTCGGCGCTCCCCTGCGCAGCCTCCATCGAGCCTACAACTGCGCGGTCGCCATCCACCGTGGCCGCGTCCTCGGCGTCGTCCCGAAGGTGTACCTGCCCACCTACCGCGAGTTCTACGAGTCTCGCCAGATCGCCTCCGGCGAGGATGTCACGGGCTTCATCACGGTGGCCGGGCAGGAGGTACCGTTCGGTGCCGACCTGCTGTTCGAGGCAGACGACGTCCCCCACCTCGTCGTCGCCGTCGAGGTGTGCGAAGACCTGTGGGTGCCGATCCCGCCTGCGGCCGAGGCCGCCTTGGCCGGGGCCACGGTCATCGCCAACCTGTCCAGTTCCCCCATCACGATCGCCAAGGCGGTGGACCGTCACCTGCTGTGCGAGTCCGCCAGTTCCCGCTACCTGGCCGCCTATCTCTACTCGGCTGCCGGGGAAGGCGAGTCGACGACCGACCTCGCGTGGGACGGCCAGACCATGATCTACGAGAACGGCGCCTTGCTCGCAGGGTCGGAGCGGTTCCCGGACGGTCCGCGGGCCTCGGTGGCCGACATCGACGTGACCCGGCTCCACCAGGAGCGAATCCGCCAGGGAACGTTCGATGACAACCGGAAAGTTCACGCGGACCGGGTCTCGGCCTACCGGAGGGTGGCGTTCACCCTCGGGCGCCCGGAGGGGAACCTCGGGCTGCGGCGCGACGTCGCCCGGTTCCCCTTCGTGCCCGCCGATCCCGAGCGACTCGCCCTCGACTGCTATGAGGCCTACAACATCCAGGTCTCCGGCCTCGAACAGCGCCTGCGGGCGATCGGGCAGCCGAAGATCGTCATCGGTGTCTCCGGCGGGCTGGACTCCACCCACGCCCTGCTGGTGGCGGCGCAGGCGATGGACCGGCTGAAGCGCCCCCGCACCGACATCCTCGCGTTCACCCTGCCGGGCTTCGCCACCGGGGAGCACACGAAGAACAACGCCACCGCCCTGGCGCGTGCGTTGGGCGTGTCCTTCGAGGAACTCGACATCACCGGCGCCTGCCGCGAACTCCTCACCCAGATCGGCCACCCCTTCGCCGACGGCGAGCCCGTCTATGACGTCACCTTTGAGAACGTCCAGGCCGGGATGCGCACCGACCTCCTCTTCCGGATCGCCAACCAGCGCGGCGGGATCGTGCTCGGCACCGGTGACCTGTCCGAGCTCGCGCTCGGCTGGTGCACCTACGGCGTCGGCGACCAGATGAGCCACTACAACGTCAACGGCGGGGTTCCCAAGACGCTCATCCAGCACGTGATCCGCTGGGTGATCGCGTCCGGCAACGTCAACGATGCCGCCGACGTGCTGCAGTCGATCCTCAACACTGCGATCACCCCGGAACTGGTGCCGGCCACCGCCTCCGGCGAGGTGCAGTCGACCGAGGCGACGATCGGGCCCTACAACCTGCAGGACTTCTCGCTGTTCCACATCCTGCGGCACGGAATGGCGCCCAGCCGGATCGCCTTCCTCGCCTGGCACGCCTGGCATGACGCGAACGCGGGCGCCTGGCCGCCCGGATACCCCGAGGACGAGCGTGTCGCCTACGACCTGCCCACGATCCGACGCTGGCTGGAGGTGTTCTGCAGCCGGTTCTTCGGATTCTCCCAGTTCAAGCGCTCCGCCATGCCCAACGGCCCGAAGGTGCTGCGCGGCGGGGCGCTCTCCCCGCGCGGCGACTGGCGAGCACCCAGCGACACCTCCGCCGACCTGTGGCTCGAGGAGCTGCGCCGCACCGTCCCGGAGGCCTGAACCGCTCACCGTGGAACGAGCGACGGGGTCGCGATCATGCCGTCGCGCTGGTCGCGACCCGGGCGGCAACGCGACAACCCGGTGAACCAGCTCCGGTCCGACGCGGGTCACGGTTGGTCGGAGACGGCCTCGGTGGAACGGAGGTGCCGACGAAACCGCAGCGCCATCCGCACTGCAGCGAGGTACACCGCGACCGCACCGTTGAGCAGGATCACATTGCGCAGCACCATCACTGCGGTAGCCAGGAGCCGCTTCTCGCCCGGACCGCCGGTGGAGGTCATGCCCGCGAACAGCGGATAGATCAGATGGGTCAACAGCGCGATCGACCCCAGCCAGGCGCCGAGCAGCATCCGGCGGCGCCCCGGAGCAGTGTGGGCCAGCGCAACCGCGCCCGGGGCCAGCAGCCAGAGGATGTACTGCGGGCTGAGGGTCTTGTTCGTGCTGATCACCAGGGCAACCGCTGCGGTGGCCGCCCAGGCGATCGCCTGAGGGTCGGCAACGCGGTTGCGGTACATCGCCCAACCCAGAACGAGCAGCGCCCCACCGGCGAGCAGGGTGGCCGCATCGGCGACCATGATCCAGGCGTCGACCCCGGGGCCGTAGATCTCGAAGGCCTGGTACGGCGACACCGCCACGGTGTAGACGGTGTCGTTCACGGCCCGGATCGCCATCGGGACGCTGGCCCAGACGGAGTCGGTCATCAGCCCGCGACCGGACTGCCAAGCCAGCGGCGAGATGACCCGACTCCCCCCGCTGGTCACGATGATGACGGCGAGACAGATGCCTACCACGGCGGCGAAGGCAAGGGCAGCTCGCACCGTACGACGACCCAGACCGAGGAGAGCTGAGGCGACCACAGCCGGCCACAGCTTGACCATGGTTCCGACGGCCAGAAGGGCTCCGGCGACAGCAGGCCGGCGCACCGCCCACACCAGTGCGACCAGCACGGTCAGCGCCGGAACGATGTCGAGCCGCATGAAGACCAACGGCCCCATCAGACAGGTCAGCCACAGCCAGGAGAGGGCCGCGGCGCGGTTGACCGGCGCCACCCAGGCCGTCGCGGCGGCGTCGAGGATGCCGAACAGGCCGACGACCCCGATCAGGTAACCCTGCTCGGAGGTGACGAACGCAGCCGGGAGCTGGAGGACCCAGGTGGCGACGGCCGGGTACTCCTCCATCGGGGTGCCGCTGGAGATCGCTGCCCAGTAGTAGAAGAGATCGAGCGATCCCGCGTACCACTCGTAGGCCACCGCCAAGGGGATCATCATGCCGCGGCTCAGGACCCAGTGGACCCCGACCGGAGCTCCGCTCGGAAATCTCATAGCGGCATTATGGGGAAGCGGAGCGCCGCGTGCGACCGGCACGCCCGGACCCTCAGACGAAGGGCCAGGCGCGCACCATTCCGGGGGGACGCCCCGGTTCGGCGTAATTCTCCTCCGACATCCAGGCGGCGAACGCCTCCGGGGGCATCATCAGCATCCCCGCGGCGTCCTCCTGGCTGGCGTGGCAGCTGAGGGCAGCACGCTTGACCACGAGTTGGTCGGAGACGTCGACGGCCCAGGCGAGTTCCTCCTCGGGGGTGCCGACCGGGTTACCATCGGCCTGCGGCGCATCGACGTCCCAAGCATCGGCTTCCCCGACCAACCCTGCCGCCACCGCCTGGACGACCATCCTGCGGAGCCGATCCCGGTTCATCGAGACCTCAAGGTAGCGGGGCCGCGGCTGTGCGCGCTCGGCGGCGGCCTTGGTGATCCGGTGGACCATCACATGATCAGGATGGCCATAGCCGCCGTGCCAGTCGTACCCGACGACGGCGTCGGCGGCCTCCTCCTCGAGAACCCGGGTCACCTGATGGATGGCGGAGTACTGATCGGCGACCCAGAGCGCCCCGGCGGCGGTGTTGCTCTCCCAGCCGGCCATGCCCGAGTCCCGGTACCCCAGCCAGACCAACCGGTGGGTACCGATGACCGCGGCCGAAGCCTCGGCCTCCTCGCGACGCAGATCAGCCAGCGAGCCGTGCCCGAGGGCCGCCGGCCGGGTGCCCTGCTCGCCCCCGGTGGCGTAGATGCAGACCACCCGATGTCCCTGCTCGACCGCTCGTGCCATGGTGCCGGAGGTCTGGCTCGCCTCATCGTCAGGGTGAGCGTGAACAAAGACGATCGTCGCCATGGGTCAGGGCCGGAGCGGGCGGCCGTAGCGATCGCGCGGATTCCCGGCGAGGATCATGATGCCGTCGACCAGTCCCCAGATGCCCCCGAGACCCAACGTTCCCAGCGTGAGCAGAAGCTGCGCCACCGCCATCCCGATGTCGCCCATGTAGAACCGCCCGATGCCCGCGCCACCGAGGAAGATCTGCAGCAGACCAGCAGTCACCTTGCTCTTGTCGGAGTACGCCAGTCCCGACACCGGATCAACACCGTACGGGGCTTCAGGATTGTGTCCGTACGGAACAACGACACCGTAGCCGACAGGCGGCGGCTGCGGCGGCAGCGACCCGGCATAGGGAGTGTTCATCGGGGACCCCTGCGGCTGATAGCCACCGGGGAACGGCTGCGCGGACGCGTCCTGAGGGGACGACCATGCGGACGGATAGGGCACGGCCTGCGGATCGGGCGCTGGGTAGGTCTGGGCTGGCACTGGCCCGACACCGGGCGGGAGCTGCTGCATCGGCCCCGCGACGCTGCCGAGGGGGGATGGGTCGGCGTGCGGGGGCTCCGGCGCGAACTGGTACGGCGCCTGCGGGAAGGGTTCCGGAGCCGCGTAGGGATCGAAGGGTTGCTGCGGTGCAGCTGCCGGAGCGGGCGCGGGCGACGACGGGGACGTCTCGCCGGGTGCCGCGAAGCCGGGAGGCCCGTCGAATTCCGGCCCGCGCGGTTCCTCGGTCATCGTCTTCCTTCCACCAGGGGTGCGACCACCCCAGTCTATGGCCTGGGTGAGCGCCTTCCGGGCACGACCGTCCCGGCGTGGAATCCTTGACGCTGTGACCGCGCTGGCTCTGTCTCCTGCTGACGAACAACGACGCCTGCGGTTGCGCAGAATGAAGGCTATCGCCCTCGGTCTGCTGATCCTGGCGGCCGTCATCTTCCTACTGACCCTGCGCCTGGACCACGAGGGCGGGTGGGGGTTCGTCAACACCATGGCCGAGGGTGCGATGGTCGGTGCGTTGGCCGACTGGTTCGCCGTCACCGCCCTGTTCCGCCACCCCTTGGGTCTGCCCATCCCCCACACCGCCATCATTCCCCGCAAGAAGGACGAACTCGCCCGCAGTCTGGAGTCCTTTGTCGCGGACAACTTCCTCACCGAGGACGTGGTGCGCGAACGGATCGCCGATGCGCAGCTGACCCGGCGGGTGGGACGCTGGGCTGATGACCCCGATCATGCCCAGCGGGTGGTGGCCGAGGTCCTGCGACTGAGTCGGGCAACACTGACCCGCGTCGATGACGACGCCGTCGGCGACCTCGCCACCGAGGTTCTGCTGCCCCGGCTCGCCGAGCGGAGCATCGGTCCGGTCGCCGGTGTGCTGCTGGGTGGCATCGTGGAGGAGAAGGCCCACAGCAGCATCGTGGAACTTCTCGCCCAGGAGCTCCACACCTGGCTCCAGGCCAACCCGGACCAGTTCACTCGCATCCTCCACGACCGTGCCCCGCGGTGGTCTCCCCGCTTCCTCAACCACCGGGTGGTGTCGGTCCTCTACTGGCAGGCACTGGACTGGGTGGCCGGGTTCCGGGACGATCCCGAGCATCCGACCAGGCTCGCTCTGGACAATCTGCTCGCCCGAGTCGCCGACGACCTGCAGCATGACACCCAGGTCAGTGCGCGCATCGAGGCGATCAAAGGTCGGGTGCTGGCCCACCCCAGCACGGCCGAGGCCGTCGTGGCCCTGTGGCAACGCCTGCGCGACAGCCTCCTGGACGCCATCGACGACCCCACCTCGCGCCTCCACAGTCGGACGACCGCCCTGGTGCGGAGTGCTGCGGCGTCGCTGCAGCGCGATCCGTCGCTGCAGGCGCGCATCGATGCCGGCGTCGCCGATGCGGCCAGCTTCCTCGTCCGCACCTACGGCGGGGAACTCAGCTCAGTGATCAGCCACACCATCCAGCGATGGGACGGCGAGCAGGCGGCCCGACGGATCGAGCTGTACGTGGGCCGTGACCTCCAGTTCATCCGGATCAACGGCACGGTCGTCGGCGCGCTGGCAGGGTTCGGGCTTCACGCCATCAGCCAG
>JBKEBV010000057.1:0-6295 GCA_047973315.1 Propioniciclava sp. | reverse complement strand
ACCCCCGGTACTCGAGGATGCCGGCATCGCCGTCGATGTAGGTGACCGAACTCTTGCACGCGGCGGTGTTCATGAAGCCGGGGTCGTAGGTCGCCAACGGGCCGGCGTCGGTGGGGATCTGACGCAGATCCGTGGCGCGGATGGTGCCGTCGGTGATGGGCAGGTCTGCTGTGTCCTGTCCCGCTGCAATGTGGAGAATGTCCGCCATGGGACCACCCTACGGGGGGCTTGGTGGTGCTGACAGCCGCGTTCCACAACCGCCTCGCCGGCTTGACCGTCGGCGGTCGGGTGGATAGGGAGTGTCAGCGGGCTGTCGGGGTCTCCTGCAGGAATCGCAACCGCCAGGCGTCACCGTTGCGCACCCACACCGAACTTCCGAGCACACTCGTCTCACCGGTGCGCAGGCGCCAGCGCAGCAGCACCGCCCACGGTGCCAGGTCGTCGACACCGTCGATGTCGAGTCGGACCGGCTCCGCCAGGGGGCTGAGGGTGGCCAGCAGCCGGCCCTTCCCCCGGGCCCGGCCCCGACGGTCATGCTCGCCGAAGCCTGGATGGAGGTGCTGGGCGAAGGCATCCCGGTCGCCCCGGAGGTCGGCGGTGAACAGTTCCCGCTGGAGGGCGACGGCCGGATGCTCCTCCGGTACGGCGGCCACCGACAGCAGGTCCGGCTCGGGGGTCGGGCCAGGGGTGACCTGCCGGGTGCCAGTGGTGGTCGCACCGGCGAAACCGGGACCTTCGGCCACGGTCACGCCGCGCCGGAACGCGTCGGCTGCTGCGCGCGCCCGGGCGTCGGCGGCCTCGTTGAGGTCATGGCCGTTGTGGCCCTTCACCCATTCAAAGCTCACCCGCCGGTCGACGAGGGCGGCATCAATTCCCTTCAGCAGGTCGACGTTGAGGACCGGATTGCCGTCGGCCTTCTTCCAGCCCTTCCGTTTCCAGCCGGGCATCCATTTGGTGACGGCATTGATGACGTACTGGGAATCGCAGTAGATCAACAGGTCGTCCTCGGCAGCAGCGGTCTGCTCCAGCAGGTCCAGCACCGCCATGAGTTCGCCCATGTTGTTGGTCCCGTGGTTCCAGCCGCCGGAACGCCAGTGGTCGGCGTCAATGAACCAGGCCCAGCCGGCGGGACCGGGGTTGGACAGCGAGGAACCATCGGCGGCTGCAACAATCACGATGCCATTCTGCACGTTCGCTCAGTCATGTGGGTGGCGGTGGCGTCCCGGCTCGTCGGCGGTGTCGCCGGACCGGTCATGGGGGTCATCGAGGAACGTTCCCGCTGCCGCCTCGTGGAGGGAGCCGATGCCATAGGCATGGGTGATGTTCTGGGTGGTCAGCACAGCGTCCGGCGGTCCCGCAGCGACGCAGCGGCCGTTCATCAGAATGACCCAGTCGGCAGCGCGGGCCTCATCGAGATCATGCGTGGTCAGCACCACGGCATGTCCCCGCTCGCGTTCGGAGTGAATGATCTCGTCGATGGTGCGGGCCGAGGTGATGTCAAGCCCGGTGAGGGGTTCGTCGAGAAGAATCGCCTCGTGTGGCTGCGCCAGGCCCTGCGCCACGTACACGCGCTGCCGTTGCCCTCCGGAGAGCTCATCGAGGTGGCGGTTGGCCAGGTCGGTGACATTCAGGCGGTCCATGGCGTTGCGGACCCGTTCCTTCTGGTCGGACGTCGGTCGGCGGAACCATCCGAGCCTCGACCACAGCCCCATGGCGACCGCCTCCCGCACCGTGATCGGCGTCCCGACCGGGAACGCGAGGGACTGCATCACATAGCTGGTTCGAGGCGGCCTCCGTTGCGAGGAGCCCCCCAGCACGGTCAGGTCGCCGCTCACCGGGGTGAGGATGCCAGCGACAGCGTTGAGGACGGTTGACTTGCCCGAACCGTTGGGGCCGATGATGGCGGTGACCGCTCGGTGCGGGATGGTGAAGGTGGAGGCCTCCACAGCGACCGGCCCCTGGGTGCCGTAGCCGAGAACCAGATCTGCTGCCTCGGCGAGATGGTCGCTCACGCGGTGGCCCTCCTGACGGTGCGCGGCACTCGGGACCATCCCCAGCGGCCGGCCAGGACCGCGAAGAAGATCGCGACCGCGACCAGGGCGATGGTTGCGGCTCCGGCGGTCTCCCAGTGGTAGGAGAGCACCAGCCCCAGCGCGACCGAGACCGTGCCGATACCGACCGACCACCCGAACATCCGGGGAACCGTGCGGCTGACGAGCGCGGCCGTGGCCGGCGGGCCGACCAGGAGACCGAAGACGAGCAGGGTTCCGACGGCCTGGAAGCTGGCGATCACCGCCGTGCCGATGAGCACCAGCAGCGCTGCATGGGTGAAGCGAGGTCGGAGCCCCAGGCTCTGTGCCTTGGCCTGGGAGAAGCTCAGCGCCAACAGCGGCCGGTACAGCAGCGTGGCCCCGACGATGACGACGACGGCGAGCACCGTCATGGTGACCAGGGTCTGGGTGGTCACCCCGAAGATGTCCCCGAACAGGATGGCCGTGAGAGACCCGGTGAACGACTTCGACCTGCTGATGATCGCGACCCCGAGCGCCATCATGCCCACAAAGAGCAGCCCGATGGCGGTGTCCTCCTTGAGCGCGGTCTGTCGGTGGATCAACTCAATGCCGCCGACCATAGCGACCGCGGCGACCGCGGCCCCGATATAGGGATTGAAGCCGAAGATCACCGCCGCCGCGATCCCGGGAAGGACCCCGTGGACGAAGGCGTCACCGAAGAAGCTCATCCCACGGAGCACCAGCCACACGCCGACCACCGAGCACATCACCGCGGCGATGAGTCCGCCCAGCAGAGCCCGCTGCTGAAACCCGAGGAGAAAGGGCTCGATCCACCAGTCCACGAGGCGTCAGCCTAGGCCAACGCGTCGGCGATCAGCTGGGCGTTGGTCAGCATCATCCCGGAGTAGGTCTCGGCGCCGGATCCCTCCTCACCCAGCGAACCGGTGTACAGCGAAACCACCTCGACATCGCCTCCCGCCTCGTCGGCCAGGGCGTCGAGGACCTGCGGGCTGAGCGCATTGTTGCTGAACAGCACGTGAACCTTCTCTTCCTGGATCACCTCGACCAGGGCGGCGAGCTCGGCCGAGCTGGGCTCAGCATCGGTACCGCCGCCGGGAACGACGACCCCTGCGATGTGGAAGTCGTAGGTGTCGGCGAAGTAGTTGTAGGCCTCGTGGTCGGTCAGCAGAACTCGGCGCTCCTCGGGAATCGCCGACAGGATGTCGCGCACCTCGGTGTCGGTCTCGCGCAGTTGGGTGGCCACCTGGGTGCCGCAGTCGACGTAGGCGTCATCGCCGGTCACCTCGGCGATCTTCGCGCCGATGAGCTCGGCGGCAGTCGCCATCCGGCCCGCGTCGAGAAAGACGTGGGGGTCGTAGGTCCCATGGTCGTGGTCGTCGCCCTCGGCCTCGCCGGTGTCGGTCTCGTGGCTGTCGGTGTCCTCGGCGGGGTCGTGGTCGGCCTCATCCTCGGCGTGGTCGGTGTCCTCGCTGTGGTCGGCCTCATCCTCGGCATGGTCGTGGGTGTCATCGGCCGCCTCAAGGTCGGCATAGCTCAGCGGGTCGAGTTCGGGGGCGACCTCGTACAGGGTCGCACCGTCGGCGACGGCGTTCTCCAGCGAGGATTCCAGGCTGGTCTCCAGCTCGAGTCCGTTGGCGACGACCAGGTCGGCCCGGACCAGGTCGGCCACCTGGGCCGACGAGATCGCGAACTCGTGCGGATCGTCGCCGGGGCCCATCAGCGTCGTCGCCGTTCCACCGCCGCAGCTGGTGATGTCCTGGGTGATCGAGCCGAGCTGGGTCGTCGTCGCGACGAACGTCGCAGCGCCGCTCGCCTCGGGACTCGCCGGGGCGGACGGAGAGGCGCAGGCGGCGAGCCCGAGACCAGCGGCGGGCACCAGCAGCAGGGTGGGTAGGCGGCGTGCAGGAGCGGTCGTGCGGATCAGCATGCCCGCAATCATATGGCAGTGATAACCATTCTCGAGAATCGACGGACAGCGTGAGACCGCCCGGCGGAGGAGGGTCCGCGTGATGGGCGAGGCGCCCGCACCGGGGAGCGGCGGGGCGCGCCCGCTGGTCGGTGCAGCGCCGCTGAGCGTCGCCGCGGCCTCATGGGCTGGCTCGACCTGCAGGTGAGGGCAATCGACCGCCAGGTGCTGCCGAGGCGGCCGTCATGGCCTAGCCTTCGGTGCGAGCGATCCATCACCGAGGAAGGGCACATGAACGACTTCAACTGGACCGAGCAGGATTCCAAGGCGGTGGACGTGGCACGCGTCCTCGCTGCCGACGCTGTGGAGAATGTGGGCAACGGGCACCCGGGGACGCCGATCTCGCTGGCGCCCGTTGCCTACCTCCTCTACCAGAAGGTGATGAAGGGGGACCCGGCAGATCCGCGCTGGTTGGGTCGCGACATCTTCGTGCTGTCCGCCGGGCACGCCTCCATGCTCCAGTACGCCCAGCTCTACCTGGCCGGGTACGGCCTCGAGATGGACGATCTCAAGGGGCTCCGTCAGTGGGGGAGCCTGACCCCTGGCCATCCCGAGTACGGGCACACCGCCGGGGTCGAGTGCACCACCGGTCCGCTGGGTGCCGGGGTGGCCAACGCGGTCGGTTTCGCGATGAGCGCCCGCCACAACCGTGAGCTGTTCGACCCCGAAGCCACCCCAGGCGAGTCCGTCTTCGACCATCAGGTGTACTGCATCGCCGGCGACGGCTGCCTGCAGGAGGGGGTCAGCGGCGAGGCCTCCTCGCTGGCCGCGACCCAGAATCTCGGCAACTTGGTGCTGCTGTACGACGACAACCGCATCTCCATCGAGGGTGACACCAGGATCGCCTTCTCCGAGGACGTGTCCGCGCGTTACGAGGCCTACGGCTGGCACGTCCAGCACGTCGACTTCACCAACGGTCTGACGAGCTATGAGGAGAAGGTCGACGAACTCTACGCCGCCATCGAGGCGGCCAGGCTCGTCACCGACCGTCCATCCTTCATCAAGGTGACCACCATCATCGGATGGCCACTGCCGAACAAGGCCGGCGAGCACAGCATCCACGGGTCCAAGATCGGCGCTGACGAGGTTGCCGCTCTCAAGCTGAAGCTGCACATGGCGGCCGAACCGTTCGGCATCGATGATGCTGTCGTGGCCGCTGCTCGCGCCAATGCCGCCGATCGGGCAGCACAGGCCAAGGCCGAGTGGACTCCCCGCTATGAGGCGTGGCGCTCGGCCCACCCCGATCGTGCGGCGCTCCTGGACCGCTGTGTGGCCCGCCAGGCCCCTGAAGGTCTGGACGCCGCCCTGCCGGTCTTCGAGGCGGGAACCGCCGTCGCCACCCGGGCCGCCTCCGGCAAGGTGTTGTCGGCCCTGGCCGAGGTTGTGCCCGAGCTGTGGGGCGGGTCGGCCGACCTGGCCGGCTCCAACAACACCACCATGGCCGGAGTCGCGTCGTTCCTCCCCGCCGAACGCAGCAGTGATGACTGGCACGGTGCCGTCGGTGGCCGGACCCTCCACTTCGGCATCCGCGAGCATGCGATGGGCAACATCGTCAACGCCGTCGCCATGGAGGGCATCACCCGCGCCTACGGCGGTACCTTCCTGGTCTTCTCCGACTACATGCGGACGACGCCCCGGCTGGCGGCCCTGTCGAAGGTCCCGAGCGTCTTCGTGTGGACCCACGACTCGGTGGGTGTCGGCGAGGACGGTCCGACGCATCAGCCGATCGAGCACATCATGAGCCTGCGGCTGATGCCCAACCTCGCGGTGTGTCGCCCCGGTGATGCCAACGAGACTGCGCACGCCTGGGCCCAGATCCTGAGGACCACCGATCAGCCCACCGCGTTGATTCTGTCGCGGCAGAACCTGCCGACCTTCGATCGCTCCGAAGGATCGGGGATGGCGGCGGCGTCCCACACCGCCAAGGGTGGCTACATCCTCAAGGAGGCGTCGTCGGCGCCCGCCGTCGTCCTCGTCGGGACCGGATCGGAGCTGCAGTTGGCGGTCGCGGCCGCCGCCGAGCTGGAGGCCTCCGGTGTCCCGGCCAGGGTCGTCTCCCTGCCCTGTGCGGAGTGGTTCGCCGTCCAGAGCGAGGAGTACCGCGCCGAGGTTCTTCCGGCCGGCGTGCCGACGGTGGTCGTGGAGGCGGGTTCCACGCTCGGGTGGTCCGATCTGCTCGGCGCCCAGACCGTCGCTGTCGGCATCGACACCTTCGGCGCCTCCGCGGCCGGGGGCACCGTGATGGAGAAATACGGCGTCACCACCGCAGCGGTGGTGGCGGCAGCCCGGGCCGCCC
>JBKEBV010000026.1:0-35874 GCA_047973315.1 Propioniciclava sp. | reverse complement strand
GAACCTGTCCGCGGACGCGAACGTCACCACCGGGAAGGTGTACTCGACGGTCATCGCGAAGGAGCGCCGCGGCGATTTCCTCGGCGACACCGTCCAGGTCATTCCGCACATCACCAACCAGATCCGCGATGACATGCTCTCGATGGCGACCAAGGGCACCGACATCGTCATCCACGAGATCGGTGGCACGGTGGGCGACATCGAGTCGCTCCCGTTCCTCGAGGCGGCCCGGCAGGTCCGGCGCGAGGTGGGCCGGGCGAACGTCTTCTTCCTGCACGTCTCGCTGGTTCCCTACATCGGCCCGTCGGGGGAGCTCAAGACCAAGCCCACCCAGCACTCGGTTGCTGCGCTGCGGCAGGTGGGCATCACCCCGGATGCGATCGTCTGCCGCTCCAACCGCGACATCCCCGACGGGATCAAGCGCAAGATCGCCTTGATGTGCGACGTGGATGAAGAGGCGGTCATCTCCTGCCCTGATGCGCCGAGCATCTACGACATTCCGCGGGTTCTGTTCGGGGAAGGTCTGGACGCCTATGTCGTCCGGCGTCTCGGAGTGAGCTTCCGCGATGTCGACTGGGAACAGTGGGACAACCTCCTGGAACGAGTGCACCACCCCAGGGAGGAGGTCACCATTGCCCTGGTCGGCAAGTACATCGACCTTCCCGACGCCTACCTGAGCGTGAGCGAGGCAGTGCGTGCGGGAGGGTTCGCGAACTGGGCCCGGGCGCACATCCGGTGGGTCCCCTCCGACAGTTGCGCGACGGTGGAGGGCGCGGCGGCCCAACTGCAGGATGTCGACGGGATTGTGGTGCCCGGAGGTTTCGGCATCCGGGGAGTGGAGGGCAAGATCGGCGCGCTCAGGTACGCGCGCGAGAACCAGATCCCGACCCTCGGCCTGTGCCTGGGCCTGCAGTGCATGGTGATGGAGGCCGCAGTCAACCTGTGCGGTCTCAGCGGTGCGGCATCGACGGAGTTCGATCCCGGGACCGCCTATCCGGTGATCTCCACGATGGCGGAGCAGCACGCCTTCGTGGAGGGCGCCGGTGACCTCGGCGGGACGATGCGGCTGGGCGCCTATCCGGCCGACCTGGTGCCCGGATCGCTGGTGGCCGAGCAGTACGGCACCACCCATGTCTCCGAGCGTCACCGGCACCGCTACGAGGTCAACAACGACTTCCGTCCCCAGCTCGAGGCAGCGGGACTCCGGGTCTCCGGCTCCTCACCGGACGGCTCGCTGGTGGAATTCGTGGAACTTGACCGCGACCAGCACCCGTACTTCGTCGCCACCCAGGCCCATCCCGAGCTCACCTCCCGGCCCACCCGACCCCACCCGCTGTTCGTGGGACTGCTCGACGCAGCAGTGACCCGGATGAAGAGCCAGCGGCTCTTCTCCGAGGACTCCTGATGAGCCGTCGTCAGGTCCTGGGGGCCGCGGAGGTCACCGATGAGGTGGTGACCTGGCCGATCAGGTCCCACACCGTGCTGGGTTCGGGTCGGGTGAGCGATTTCGTCCGCGATGAGGTGGTAACCCCCGCCGGCGAGGTCATGGTGCGCGACTATCTGCTGCACCCCGGTGCGGTGGGGGTGATCGCCCTGGACGATCGCGGGCGGGTCGTCGTGATCCGCCAGGTCCGTCATCCGGTCGGATTCCGGCTGATCGAGCCGCCTGCCGGGTTGCTCGACGCCGCAGGGGAGTCATGGCTGAGCGCTGCTCAGCGCGAACTGGCCGAGGAGGTCGAACTCAAGGCCAATGACTGGCGGGTCCTGGTCGATGTCCACACCAGCCCTGGCTGCCTGCAGGAGTCGCTCCGGATCTACCTGGCCCGCGATCTTGAACCCACGGCGCGACCGTCGGACTTCGTGGTCGAGCACGAGGAGGCCGACATGGATGTCTGCCTGGTCCCCCTTGATGACCTTGTCGACGCGATCCTCGCTGGCCGGGTGCAGAACCCGACCATGGTGGCCGGGGCGCTGGCCGCGCACGCTGCAGTCAGCTCAGGCCGACTGGACGCGCTCCGCACCGCCGACGCCGACTGGCCGGCGCGCTCGGCGGTTGCGGTGCGCGCTGCTCGGATCGACGCGCTGAACGGCCGGGTCGACTGAGGCGCCGATGAGCGCACTGGAGCGGGAGATCGCCGACTACCTGGATCATCTCACCGCCGTCGCCGGCGCCTCGGTCCACACGGTGGCCGGCTATCGGCGCGACCTGGCCCGGTACCGGGCCCACCTGGTGGCACGCGGCGTGACCCGTGCCGGTGAGGTGACCCCCGACCAGGTTGCCGCCTTCGCGGCTGGACTCCGCGCAGGGGAGGAAGGGCCCGGCCTGGCCGCCGCGAGTGTCGCCCGGGCGATCGCTGCCGTGCGGTCCTTCCATACCTTCGCTGTCGACGACGGCTCCGCGACGGACAACCCCGCCGCCCGGGTGTCGCCGCCGAAGCAGGGACGCCCGCTGCCCAAGGCGCTGTCGGTGGGCCAGGTTCAGGCCCTGCTGGATGCGCCCGACACCACAACCCTCACCGGTCTGCGTGATGCAGCGTTGCTCGAACTCCTCTACGGGACCGGGGCCCGGGTGTCGGAGGTGATCGGACTGGACGTCGATGATGTCTCCAGCCACTTGGAGAACCCTGACCTCGGACTGCGCCTGTTCGGCAAGGGTCGCAAGGAACGGATCGTGCCGCTGGGAAGCTTCGCCCGGGCCGCGGTCGGAGCCTGGCTCGTGCGGGGCCGTCCCGAGATGATCCGGCACGCCAGCCGTCCCGGGCCAGCGCTGCTGCTCAACAAGCGGGGCAATCGGCTGTCCCGGCAGAGCGCCTTCGCGGTAGTGCGGGAAAACGCAGAGCGGGCGGGGCTCCCGCAGGAGACGGGACCGCACACCCTGCGGCATTCGTTCGCCACGCACCTGCTCGACGGCGGTGCCGATGTCCGGGTGGTCCAGGAACTTCTGGGGCATGCCTCGGTGACGACAACGCAGATCTACACGCTGGTGACCGCCGAGCACCTGCGCGAGGTCTTCCTCGCCGCCCACCCTCGGGCCCGTTGAGCCGGGCGCATCGACCCGGATCGGCATCATGGATGTCACTTTGTCTCCAAAGCGGCTCTAGAGTGGAGCCCAACCGCCGCACGAGGGAAGGATGGCAGTGAGTAATCCTGCGCTCTTCGACACCACCCCCGCCGGGGAGATCGGTCCGACAGGACGCCCCTGGCCGACGCTCCCGGAGCCGGCGCCGCCGGCCGCAGGCCCCAAGGAAGCTGTCGTCATTGCAATGACGAACCAGAAGGGCGGCGTCGGGAAGACCACCACGACCATCAACCTGGGTGCCGCGCTCGCCGAGACCGGTCGTCGGGTGCTGCTGGTCGACTTCGACCCGCAGGGCTCCGCCTCGGTGGGACTCGGGGTCAACCCGCACACCCTGGACGCCTCGATCTACAACCTGCTGCTCGGGCGCGATCTCGACCCGAGCGATGTGGTGCTGGAGACCTCGGTGGAGGGATTCGACCTGCTTCCGGCCAATATCGACCTGTCCGCCGCCGAGGTTCAGCTCGTCTCCGAGGTCGCCCGGGAGCAGACGCTGCAACGGGTGCTGCGTCCCCTGCGCTCCGAGTACGACATCATCCTTATCGACTGCGCCCCCTCGCTCGGGCTGCTGACGGTCAATGCGCTCACCGCCGCCGACCACGTCCTGATTCCGCTGGAGTGTGAGTTCTTCGCCCTGCGTGGCGTCGCGCTGCTCACCGACACCATTGACAAGGTCACCGATCGGCTCAACCCGCAGCTCACGGTCCTCGGCATTCTGGGAACGATGTACGACGGTCGTACCCTGCACAGCAGGGAGGTCCTGGAACGGGTCGTCGAGGCGTTCGGGGACACCGTCTTCCACACCGTGATCCGGCGCACGGTCAAGTTCCCCGAGACGACCGTGGCCGGCGAGCCGATCACCACCTACGCCTCGTCGAGCCCCGGTGCGACCGCCTACCGGACGCTCGCTCTGGAGGTGCTGCTGCGATGCCCCGGCGCGTAGGACTGCCCGGGGCCAATGAGCTCTTCCGGCCGACCTCGCCCCCGAAGGCCAAGGGGGGCCGGAAGCAGCCGACCCCCGACGATGGCGCCGGCGTCCAGCACACCGGACGGGTCCGCCATGACGAGAAGATCACGGTGTATGTGAGCTCGGAGGAACTGGTGGCCCTGGAACAGCTAAGGCTGTACCTGCGCGCCGAGCTCGGTATCGCTGCGGACCGGGGACGCATTGTCCGGGCCGCGATCGCCTCGGCGCTGGAGGAGGTCAGTGCGAAGTCGGCCGATGCCGACATGGTGCGGCGGCTCCGGTCGACGTGAGCGCGCCGGCCTTCACCGTCCATCTGACGAACTTCGAAGGACCCTTCGACCTGCTGCTGCAGCTGATCAGTCGGCACAAGATGGACGTCACCGAGGTGGCCCTCAGCGCCGTTACCGACGAGTTCATCGGCCACATCCGCGCCCGGGGATCGGACTGGGACCTCGACCAGACGAGTTCGTTCATCGTCGTCGCCGCGACCCTGCTCGACCTCAAGGCCGCCCGGCTGCTGCCCCAGGGTGAGGTGGAGGATCTGGAGGATCTGGCGCTGCTGGAGGCGCGCGACCTGCTGTTCGCCCGGCTGCTGCAGTACCGCGCCTTCAAGGAGGTCTCCGCACTGATCGCGGCACGCCTCGACACCGAGGGGCGGCGCCATGCCCGGCCCGGGGGACTTGAGGAGGCCTTCGCCTCGCTGCTCCCCGAGGTGGTCATCACGGCCGATCCCGACCAGCTCGCCTGGCTTGCGGCTCGGGCGCTGCGACCCAAGGAGGAGCCGGCGGTCTCGCTGGCCCATCTGCATGCCCCGACCGTGTCGGTGCGGGAGCAGGCCGAGGTGATCGTGGGACGCCTCCGGCGTTCGGGGACGCTCACCTTCCGGGCGCTGGTGGCCGATGCCGAGGACCGCAATGTCGTGGTGGCCCGCTTTCTCGCCCTGCTCGAGCTTGCGCGCGAGCGGGCCGTCGGTTTCGAGCAATTGACCGCGCTGGGGGAGCTGACCGTGCGCTGGACCGGTGCCGAGGCCGGCGACCTCGACATCTCGGCAGAATTCGATGAGGGCGCCGAGCCCGGGACGGAGACCGATGATTGACCACACCGACACTCCCGTGCGGGCGGCCGAAGCCGAACCCGCCGACATCACCGGCGCGCTGGAGGCGCTGCTGCTGATGGCGACTGAGCCGGTGGGCGCTGCCGAGCTGGCCACGACGCTCGATGTCCCGAAGCCGGTCGTCTGGGAGGCCCTCGAACAGATCGCCGCGTTCTACGATGAGACCGGACGCGGTTTCGAGTTGCGGCAGGTGGGGCAGGGCTGGCGCCTCTACACCCGTGCCGAGCACGCCGAGGTCATCTCCCGGTGGGTGTTGGAGGGGCAACATGCCAAGTTGTCCCAGGCTGCGCTGGAGACCCTCGCTGTGGTCGCCTACCTGCAGCCCATCTCCCGGTCGCGGGTGTCCGGCATCCGCGGCGTGAATGTCGACGGGGTGATGCGGACCCTGGTCACCCGGGAACTGATCGCGGAGGTCGAAACCTCCCCCGAGACCGGGGCGATGCTCTTCGGTACCACCGACCTGTTTCTCGAACGTATGGGGCTCACCACCCTCGAGGATCTGCCCGCGCTCGCGCCCTTCCTGCCCGACGCCTCGGTGCTGGAGGCCGAACTCGCCGAACAGCTGGCCGACGATGCCCGGGTCGAGGGGCCGCCCGACCCGCCGGGCGAGACCCTCGCCGCCCGGGCTGAGGCCGAACCGGAGGGCCGGGCATGAGTCGGGAGGCGGAGGGGCAGCTGCCCGACGGTGTCCGGCTGCAGAAGGTCCTGGCGCAGGCCGGCGTCGCCTCGCGGCGGGCAGCCGAGAACCTGATCACGGAGGGCAGGGTGGAGGTGAACGGGCGGGTGGTCGCCCACCAGGGCATGCGGGTGGACCCGCTCGCCGATGCCATCCGCGTCGACGGCGCCCGTATTCCGCCGCCGCGGGGGCACGCCTACCTGGTGCTCAACAAGCCGCGCGGTGTCGTCAGCACCATGGATGATCCGCGTGGCCGTCCGACGGTCGCCGACTACCTCAACCAGGCGCAACGCGCCGACCGGCTCTACCACGTGGGCCGGCTCGACACCGATACCCAGGGCATGCTGCTGCTCACCAACGACGGGGACTTCACTCAGCGGATGATGCACCCCAGCTACGAGCTCACCAAGACCTATGTGGCCGAGGTGGAGGGAAACCTCTCCGATGCGACCCTCACCCGCCTCCGCCGCGGAGTCGAGCTCGACGACGGGTGGGTCCGGCCTGACCAGGTCACCCGGGGCGGGACGGCGGCCTCGCGCACACTGATGACCGTCGTCCTGCACGAGGGACGCAACCGCATCGTCCGGCGGCTGGTCGCCGCCGTCGGTCATCCGGTGATCACCCTGGCCCGGACCCAGATCGGACCGGTGCGGATGGGCCAGCTGCGCCCGGGTGCTCTCCGCCCGCTCACCCGCGAGGAACTCGGGTCTCTGCTGGATGCGGTCGCCCTGTGACGATCGGTGACCAACAGGTGGTCGTGATCACTGCGGCGCCGGGGGTGCCGGACAGGAGCGGCCGGGACCGGTGCGGCCACCGGTGACCATCGTCCCGATCCGGTGTGGCACCGGCCGCACCTGACCGATCAGCAGCTGTCCGCTGGGCACCGGGCGTTTCCGGACCCGGTCCACCGCGGGAGTCGGTAACATGGCGCGGTGCCTATCCGTCGTTCGAGCGCCGTCACCGGTGCCGTCGTAGCCAGCCTCGCTCTGATCCTCACCGCCTGCTCCGGCGACGGCGATCCCACGCCGACCCCGTCGGTCACCGCGTCGACGACGCCGACCCCCACCGCATCCGCGACGCCGGAACCGGTCCCGCTGTCGGACTCCATCGACGCCATCACCGTGGACGGCCCGGCGGGGGAACTGCCTGAGGTGACGATTCCGACGCCGTTCGCCATCGATGCCACCCGCACCCGGGTCGTCACCGCAGGTGACACCGCTGGACCGAAGACGCCGGCGAACGGGATCCTCGAGGTCGACTATGTCGGCATCAACGCGCGCACCGGAGAGACCTTCGACAGTTCCTGGGCCAACGGCGCCCCGGTGGTAATGAGCCTGGAACAGGTCGTCCCCGGCTTCCAGGAAGGGCTCACCGACCGACGCCCGGGCGACCGGATGCTGATCGTGATTCCCGGTGAGGACGCCTACGACGCGCAGGGCGGCCAACCGTCGGTGGGCATCGAGGTCGGCGACACGCTCGTCTTCGTCGTCGATATCCATGCCGCCGGGGTGGAGGACGCCACCGGCGCGGCGAAGTCGCCGGCCCTGCCGGTCCGTCTGGGCGCCGACGATGACGACTACCCGACGCTCACCGTCGGTCGGGACGCGCCCGCGCCGAGCGAGCCGCTGGCCGCGACGGTGATCCAGGGGAGTCAGCGGGGGGTGCAGGCCTCGGACTACATCATGGTCAAGTACCGCTCCTACAGCTGGTCCACCGGCGAGCTCATCGAGGACAGGTACGCCGAGCCTGACGGTGGCCCGCTCAGCAGCACGATCGAGGACTGGAAGACCGGCCTGGAGGGCAAGCCGATCGGATCGCGGGTTATCATCGTGGCCCCCGATGCCTATCCCCGGGGCAATGAGGACCCGGCCATCACTGCTGGCGATCCGCTCGTCTTCGTGGTCGATATTCTGTTCGCCTCCTCAGCGATCGGCTGAGGCGGTCCGCTCGTCCCAGATCCAGGCGCCGTGAGCCACGGTGGCCGGATCGAAGCGCTCCAGCAGGGTCGAAGCGGTGACAGCCTCGGAGGGGTCGCAGAGTCCCAGCGATGACCCGAGCACGGCCAGGACCCGACCGGTATCCACCCCCCGATCGGCGAGTTGGCCCAGGGTGATGGCTCCGTCCCGTTTGGCCAGCCGGGTTCCGTCGCCGGTGGTCACCAGTCCCACATGTGCGTAGGCGGGCTCGGTACCGCCCAACGTGCGGGTCAGCCAGGCCTGCCGCGGTGAGCTGGCCCACAGATCGTCGCCCCGGACCACCTGGCTGACCCCCTGGTCGAGGTCATCGACGACGACCGCAAGATGGTAGGAATAGGCGCCATCATTGCGCTTGAGGACGAAATCGTCGACGACGGTGGTGAGCTGTCCGGCCCATCGGTCGGTGACGGTGAACTCGGCCGCACCCGCGTCGACGCGCAGCGCGGACGGTCGGTCACGGCGCCGCGCGGCGCGCCCGGCGGCGGACAATTCACGACAGGTACCCGGGTAGGGTCGCGGTGCGCCATGGGGCGCGGCGGTCGCTGCCGCAATCTCGCGGCGGGTGCAGAAACACTCATAGGTCGGCAGGCGGGCCACCGCGGCCGCGTAGAGCTGCTGCCGTTCGGACTGCCGGGTGATCGGCGGGTCGTGGTCGATCCCCAACCGCTCCAGATCGGCGATCTGTCGGTCGGCGGCGGCCGGGGCGGCAGCCACCCGAGCCACGTCGAGATCCTCGATCCGCAGCAGGAACCGGAGACCGGCGTGGCGTGCCATCAGCCAGGCCAGCAGCGCTGTCCGCAGGTTTCCGAGGTGAAGGTCAGCAGTCGGGCTGGGCGCGAACCTGCCACTCATCACGTCCTCCACGTAGGGGTGCAACCGATCGGCGCGACTGTACTCCTGCTGACCGCGGTGCGTTGCGCCGCCCGGGGGCTGGGTCCACCGGTAGCCTCGTGAGGGTGTCAGCACGCAAGTCCGAGCGGATCATGAATCTGACGATCTGCCTGCTCATGGCCCGCAGGTTTGTCGAACGGGAGCAGATTCGCGAGCTCGTCGAGGGTTATCACGGCCTGTCCGACAGCGCGTTCGAGCGGACCTTCGAGCGCGACAAGGAGGAACTGCGCAGCCTCGGGGTTCCGGTGGAGACTGGCAGCGACGATCCGCTCTTCCCCGACGAGGTGGGCTACCGGATCCGGCGCAGGGACTTCGAACTGCCGCCGGTGGATTTCACCGCCGAGGAACTCGCCGCCCTCGGGATCGCCTCCGGGGTGTGGGACTCGGCCCGGCTGGCCGATCGGGCCACCCGGGCGGTTGCGAAGCTGCGCACCGCGGGCCTTGATCCCGACGCCACGCGGGTCGCCGCCTTCGCTCCGAGCGTCGCCGCCCACGAGCCGGGCTTCGAGTCGCTGTGGCAGGCCACCCTGGACCGCCAGCCGGTCAGGTTCAGCTACCGCGGTGTGCTGCGCGAGGTGGAGCCGTGGCAGCTGACCTCCCGCACCGGTCGGTGGTACCTCCTCGGGCTCGACCGCACCCGCGGGGAGGGCCGCTGGTTCAAGCTGTCCCGGCTGGAGGACGAGCCCACCCGGATCGGGGCTCCCGGGGAGGTCAGCCCGCCCGACCACGCCACCATCGCCGCCCATCGGGGCTCGTTGGAGGCTGCCCGGGACACGGTGGCGACGATCGCGGTGCGCGACGGTGCCGCCAGCGAGCTGGTGCGCTTCGCCGAACCGGCCGATGCCGTCGTTCCGGAGGGGTTCACCGCCTGGTCGATCCGCCTCGCCTCGCCGACCGACGCCGGTGGCCTGGCCGCCCACGGCGCCGAGGTGTTCGTGGTGGATCCGCCGGAACTGGTCGACGCGTTGCGCCGGCATCTGGAGGCGGTGGCGTCATGGGGATGACCAGCGCCAGCCAGGTACCCCGACTTCTCGCCCTAGTGCCCTATCTCCAGACGCACCCGGACGCCGACCTTGCCGCAACCGCAGCGGTGTTCGGCGTGACACCGACGCAACTGGTGTCTGATCTGAAGGTCCTGTGGTTCTGTGGGTTGCCCGGTGCGCTTCCGGGTGACCTGATCGAGGTGGACATGGACGCCCTCGACCAGGGCAGGATCCGGCTCTCCAATGCCGACTACCTCGACCGTCCGCTGCGCCTGAGCGTCGAGGAGGCGATCAGCCTGGTGGTGGCGCTGCGTTCGATGGAGGACATGGTGGACGCTGATCTCGCCGCAGCGGTGCGGTCAGCCCGGAGCAAGGTGGAGGGCGTCTTCGACGACGATGCCGGCCGGATCGAGGTGCAGGTCGCCGCCGGGGAGCGGGCGGTCCGCGATGATCTCGCCGCCGCTGTCGACGCCGGTCGGGCGGTCCGGCTGAGCTACCACGGGGCGGCGCGGGGAAACCTGACCACGCCGGTGGTGGAGCCTGTGCGGCTGGCGACCCGGGACGGCTACGGCTACCTGGTCGCCTGGGCGGTGGACCGGGGCGCGTGGCGCACCTATCGGCTCGACCGCATCGCTGCGGTCATCGCGACCGGGGCGCCGGTCGGTGACCACGGGGAGCCGCCTGCAGTGGCCGCCGGTTGGCTCGATGACCGCGTCGACGCCGTCGAGGTGGACCTCGATCTCGGACCGGACGGCCACTGGGTCACCGAGTACCACCCCACCGTCTCGGTCACCAGGGGTCTAGGACGCCACCGGGATCTGTGGCGGGTACGGCTCCGGGTCGCCGACCCGGAGTGGTTCCGGCGACTGCTGCTGCGCCTGGGCCCTGCCGTCCGCCGGCTCGATCCGGCGGAGGCCGCAGCGTCGGCGGTCGCGGCCGCGCGCGAGGCGTTGGCCCAGCACTGGCCCGGGGAATCTGAGTGATGTGGTGGGTCTGGATCGTCGTCGGCGCGGGTGTGCTGCAGCTGGTGCTCCTGGCCTGCTTCGGTGTCCGCCTGTGGCGCAAGGCCGTCGGGCTGGCGGAGGCGCTGGTCGAGGTGGCCGACCAGGTGGGTGCCGGACTGGACCTCGCCGCAGGCGCGGAGGCGACACCGCGGAGGTCTGCCCCTGCCGCTGGTCAGCCGGCGTAGTGATCATCGGGCCCCCGGGGGCAGCGCAGCGCAGGTCACCCGTCAGTGGGTCGAATCTTCATCGGTCCCGGGCCTACACTGGTCAGTGGTTCTCGACGAAAGGGACACGATGCCGATCAACATGCAGGGGTGGGAATGGGTCATTCTCATCCTGCTCGCGCTTCTGATCTTCGGGGGAAGCCGGCTCGCGGGTGCGGGCAAGAACGCGGGCAAGGCGCTCCGAGAGTTCCGTGAGGAGACCCGGCAGATCAAGGTCGACGACGAGAAGGCGAAGCTGAACCAGCCATCCTCCTCGGCCCCCGCGGACGCCCCGTCGGAGTCCAGCGAGGCTCCTGAGATCGTTGAGGCCGAGCTGGTCGATCCGAAGCCTGAGAAGCGCGACCAGAGCTGAGACCGCCGGTGGCCCGTCTGAGTCTTCGGTGGTTGCTGCCCCCGGACGTTCCGCCTGACGGGGTGATGTCACTGGGCGATCACCTCCGCGAGCTGCGCTACCGCATCGTCTTCTCGCTGGTGATCATCCTCGGCGGTGTCGCCGTCTGTCTGGTGTTCTACAGCCAGCTCTACGCATTCATGCTCGAGCCGTACAACCGCGCCACCGCCGCCCTGTCTGAGACGCACCCCGACATCGTCGTCCAGGCGACGCTGCAGGGGGTGACCTCACCGTTGATGCTGATTCTCCAGATGGTTGGTATGGGCGGCCTGGTGCTGACCAGTCCGCTGTGGTTGTACCAGGTGTGGGCCTACCTGGCACCGGCCCTGCTCGCCAAGGAGAAGAAGTACGCGCTCGCCTTCCTCGGTGCGGCGGTGCCGTTGTTCCTGCTCGGTGTCACCGCGGCCTACCTCATCCTGCCGCAGGCGATGGTGGTGCTCATCGGGTTCACCCCCGACAACCAGAACATCGTGAACCTGCTGGCCCTCAACGAGTTCCTCACGCTGATGCTCAAGCTGATGCTCGTGTTCGGGATCGGCTTCCTGCTCCCGGTCGTGGTGGTAGCACTCAACTTCCTCGGCATCGTGCCGGCGACCTCGCTGAAGAAGGCGCGTCCTTACGTGCTCTTCGGCTGCGCCGTCTTCGGCGCGGCCGCGACCCCGGGCGGTGACCCGTTCTCGATGCTGGCACTCGCGCTGCCGATGATGTTGCTCTTCTTCGTCGCCGAGCTCATCGCCCGCGCGAACGACAAGAGGCGGTCCCTGCGCGCCGGAACCGACGTGGTCCCCGCATGAGGCGACTGGCCCTGGTGGTCAATCCCGCATCGGGTCACGGGCGCGGTGGCCGGCTGCTCGGCCGGATCATGACTCGGTTCCAGGCCGCCGGGGTGAGGGTCGATGCGTTCGCCGCCTCATCCTGGGCAGACGCCCAGGCTCTGTGTGTTCGTGCCGTCAGCGAGGGACGCGACGGCCTGGTGGTCGTCGGCGGCGACGGGATGGCGCACCTGGGGCACAACGCCTGCGCGATGGGCGGCGGCCCGCTGGGGATCATTCCCACCGGAACGGGGAATGACTTCGCCCGGGCGGTCGGGATCCCCCCGCGGTGGGGCGAGGCGGTCGATGCCGTCATCGGTGACCACACCCGCACCGTCGACCTGATGGCGGTCACCGGTGAGTTGCACCACGGGAGTTCGGCCTATGTCGGGTCGGTGATCTCGACCGGCTTCGACGCATTGGTCGCTCAACGGGCCGAACGCCTCCCGGTCGACCTGGGCGCTCCCACTTACGGCTTCGCGGTGCTGCAGGAATTGCGGCGTTTCAGCCCGCTGTCCTACACCCTCGAGATCGACGAGGACCGACGCGAGCTGTCGGCCATGCTGGTCGCGGTGGCCAATGCGGGGATCTTCGGCGGCGGGATCAGGATCGCGCCGGACTTCGACCTCACCGATGGGCTCCTGGACGTCACCATCGTCCACCCGGTCCCACGGCGCACATTGCTGGCGCTGTTCCCACGTCTGTTCACCGGGTCGTTCGTGAGCCATCCGGCGATCGAGCGGATCCGCGCGGCCACGGTGCGGGTGGACGTCGACCAAGGCGCGGCGTCGGCCGACGGCGAGCCGCTCGGACGAACCCCGTTGACCTGCAGCACCGCGGCAGGTGCGCTGCGGGTCTTCGTTCCGGCAGAGTGAGGACTGTGAATCCACTCGAGGATCCTTCCCCCGGCGCCTTCTCCCGGGCCTTCGCCACGGGTTACCCGTTCGGCCTGGACGACTACCAGCTCCGGGCCTGTGCCCATGTCGAGGCCGGCGAGGGGGTGCTCGTCGCCGCACCCACCGGTGCCGGCAAGACCGTGGTGGGCGAGTTCGCGGTGTTCTGTGCCCTGGAAAGCGGCCAGAAGTGCTTCTACACCACGCCGATCAAGGCGTTGAGCAACCAGAAGTTCCATGACCTGGTGGAACGGTACGGGTCCGACCGCGTCGGCCTGCTGACCGGTGACACCAGCATCAACGCGGAAGCGCCGGTGGTGGTGATGACCACCGAGGTGCTGCGCAACATGCTCTATGCCGGGTCGTCGGCGCTGCGAAACCTCGGGTATGTCGTCATGGACGAGGTCCACTACCTTGCCGACCGGCTGCGGGGCGCGGTCTGGGAGGAGGTCATCATCGGCCTCGCGCCGAGCGTCCAGGTCGTGTCACTGTCAGCCACGGTGAGCAACGCCGAGGAATTCGGCGAATGGCTGGCCGAGGTGCGTGGCCGAATGGCGCTGGTGGTCAGCGAGCGGCGGCCGGTGCCGCTGTTCCAACACGTGATGGTCGGTCGTCGCCTGCTCGACCTGTTCTCCGCCGAGGCGCCGACCGCCGTCGGAGGAGAGCAGGTTGGGCCGACCCGTGCTGAGGTGAACCCGGAGTTGGTCCAGATCAGCAAGCAGGAGGCGCGCACGGTCCGCGACGACCGGCGTCGTCCGCGCAGCCGCCGTGAGCGTGGCCGGATCGAGGCCCGCCGGGGACGAGGATCGACGTCGCCGCGGCTCATCCCGCGTCGGGACCAGGCGGTGGAACGGTTGGACGCGGCAGGCCTGCTTCCGGCCATCTACTTCATCTTCAGCCGGGCGGGATGCGACCAGGCGGTGCGCCAGCTCCTCGGTTCGGGGGTGCGGCTCACCCGCCGCTCCGAGGAGGAGCGGCTGGAGGCTCTGGCCAGGCGGGCAACCGCCGGGCTGGCGGCAGAGGATCTGGAGGCCCTGGAGTACCCAACCTTCCTCGAGGCGTTCCGGCGCGGAATCGCCGCCCACCATGCCGGGCTGCTGCCGGCGTTCAAGGAGTGCGTCGAGGAGGCCTTCGTCCACGGACTGGTCAAGGTTGTGTTTGCCACGGAGACGTTGGCGTTGGGGATCAACATGCCCGCGCGGAGCGTCGTACTGGAGAAGCTGGTCAAGTTCAACGGTGAGGCGCACGCCGACATCACCGCAGGGGAGTACACGCAGCTCACCGGGCGGGCGGGACGCCGGGGTATCGATGTCGAGGGCCACGCCGTCGTGCTCTGGCAGCGCAACATGGATCCCCGGCAGGTGGCGGGCCTGGCCTCGCGGCGGACCTATCCGCTGCGGTCGAGTTTCACGCCGACCTACAACATGGCGGTCAACATGGTCGGCCGGGTCGGCCGGGTCCAGGCCCGCGGGCTGCTGGAGCAGAGCTTCGCCCAGTTCCAGTCCGACACCTCGGTGGTCGGTACTGCTCGCGCCGTCGCCCGCAACACCGACCGGGTCGCTGAGTTGTGGTCCCAGGTCAGCTGCGCCGAAGGTGACTTCCGGTCCTATGCGCGGACCCGGGCCCAGATCTCAACACTTGAGGCGGAGGCGGCCCGGAGCCGGAAGGCTGACCGTCGCGCGGAGGTTCTCGGTGTTCTGGCCGACCTGAAGCCGGGAGATCTGATCGGAATCCCGGGGGGACGGCATGAGGGCTGGGCGGTGGTCATCGACCCGGGTACGGCCCGCAACCCGGCCCGGCCCACGCTGCTGGTGATGACCGAGGCACGCCAGGTCAAGCAACTCTCGGTGCATGATTTCCCCTCGCCGCCGACCGTGGCCGGACGAATGCGGGTCCCGAAGCACTTCGATCCTCGGCAGAAGAAGGACCGTCGCAACCTCGGGGCCGCGCTGGCGAGCCGACTCGCGAGCCTGGACACCGGCGCCGACCGATACCAGAAGGCCGCGATGGATGCCGAGGTTGCCGCTGAGATCGCCCGACTGCGCGCGGATCTCCGGGCGCATCCGTGCCACCGCTGCGAGGATCGGGAGGTGCACGCCCGCGCCGCGGACCAGGCGTTACGGCTGGAGAAGGAGACCGCCGACCTGCAGCGCCAGGTGGATCGTCGCTCGAACACCATCGCCACGCGCTTCGACCGGATCTGCACGGTGTTGGTGGCCCTGGGCTATCTCACCGAGGACGCCGACGGTGTCACCGACGACGGCCGGATGCTGGCCCGGATCTACTCCGAACTCGACCTGGTGACCGCCGAGTGCATCCGGGCGGGAACCTTCGATGAACTCGAGCCGGCCGAACTGGCCGCGGTGGTGAGTTCGTTGACCTACGAGGCACGGGGCGGGTCGTCCCGGCGTCCGGCCCGGATGCCCAACCGGTCCACCGAGATCGCCCAGACCATGGTGCGACGCACCTGGAGGGACATCTCGCTGATGGAGCGGGACCAACGGCTCGCCGCCGGTCGAGATCCGGACATCGGCTTCGCCGAACCGACCTATGCTTGGGCGACCGGGGTGCCGCTGGGCGACATCCTCACCATCCACGAACTCACCGCTGGAGACTTCGTCCGCAGTATGCGCATGGTGATCGATCTGCTCGGCCAGATCGGGGACGCAGCCGGCCGCGGTCCGGTCCGGACCTCAGCCCGGGCCGCCATCGACCTGGTCCGCCGCGGGGTCGTGGACGCCGCCTGGAACGAGGACGACTGACCCTCACCGGCGGTCGGGGCCGATGAGGCCTGTCGTGACCGCGGCGACCTGCCGAATCTGGGGGACAACCCCGCTCATGATGTGGATGACGTGTTCTCCAGCGCGCGACCGCAGCCGGGCAGGGTGGTGTCATGACCTGCCACCCCTCGGGCCGGACCATCCTGCGTGCGCGTCGCACCAGGCTGGCGACCGTCGTCCTGCTCCTGCTGTCCGTTGCCGGATGCACCATCCCACCCTTCTCCTTCTTCGGTCGGGCGTTGCCGGCCGAGGAACTTGTCGGCCTCCCGGGACGGGAATCCCGAGGTGGCAACGGTCCCCAAGGGTCTGGCCGCTGTCGAGGAGACCGTGGTCGCGGTGGCGCAGGTGCGGGTGAGAATTCCGGAGTTCTGGTGGTCCGCAGACGCTGGCCGGACGTGGGAGCGGGGCGAGCTGAGCGGCGAGGCGATGCGCGCCAGCGAACCCGACGAGCAGGTGCTCGGTCCAGTCGCTGTCGGCGAGGTGGGCGGACAGCGCACCTGGATCGCCGTCGGACGCCTCAACGATGACTTCCTGGTGTGGAGCAGCGCGGATGGCCGGACCTGGCGCCGGAGCGTCGCCACGGGAACCGACCCCCCGCACCGACATCATCAGGGAGGTTGTCGGCACCGGGGAGGGCTTCGTTGCTGTCGGCTCCCGCGACGATCCTGGTACGGGGACCCGGGGCGCCATCTGGACCTCACGGGAAGGAACGCAGTGGTCGGTCCACGAGGTCGGCGAGAGCGGGACCGCCCTGACCGACGTGGCCACCAACGGCGAGGCGTCGGTCGCGGTCGGACGCCGTGAGCTGGACGCACGCAACCGCGGCGGACGCGTCGGCTACCCGGTGGCCTACCACTCCGTGGATGCGGGCAGGTCCTGGACCGGAACCCGGCTGCCGGAGCCGGCGGACTCGGCCGACTTCATGACCTCGCTGGAGGAGGTGGTGGCAACACCGGATGGTTTCCTCGCCGGCGGTGCCCACTTCGGAGGTGAGCGCTGGACCTACCGGTCATGGATCGCCGCCAGTGAGGACGGCAGCACCTGGAAGGTCCAGGCCGCACCGCCGCTGACCAGACAGCTGGGCGGTATTCAGAGGTTGATCAGTTCCGGCACCGACGTCTGGGCGGTGCAGCGCAGCACCGGACGGGACTCCTCGGGCATCGAGACCTACCACGCCTCCGGGGACGAATGGGACCGGGTGGGGAACTCCCCGGGCGGAGGGGGATGTCGGGGTGAACGGTGGCGTGGCCGTGGGGAACAACGTGATCCTGGGCGTGTGGATCTCTGACCCCGAGCGTGAAGGGCTCTTCTGGCGGCGCGACGCGACCACCCGCGAGGGCGGATGGACCACCTTCGAGCTTCCCGTGCCCGAGGATGTCGGGGCAACGGTCGATCCGAGCATGATCCTCATCCGGGGCGATGTGGTGAGCGTGTGGGGTGACGCCCAGGGTGCTCTGGCCGTGTCGACACGGCGCGAGGACGGCAGCTTCGGCCAGCCGCTGGTGGTCCGGGACGAGCCGAGGAGAGGTTCGTCGCAGCCCGGGGGTCCGACGAGGGGATCCTGCTGGTGGGTGCGCAGGAAGGCGACGCGATGGTGATGACCTCCACCGGCGGCGAGGATTGGGAGGTGGCTAGTGCCGGAACCTTCAACCCGGTCCGCGGGTATCACTCCTCCGCGGTGTGGGACGCGGTGTGGTCAGGAAAACGGTGGATCGTGGTCGGGGAGAGGACCAGCAACGGATCGGTCCGCCAGCCGGCGCTGGTTGCCACCAGCGCCGATGGTTCCGACTGGAGCACCGCGAAGGGTGCAGGCAAGGACCCCGGGCGCGACGGGTACGGCACGGTGAGCAGCACCGACCTCGACGGCCTGGAGAATCGCGGGCGAGGGGCCCTCGGCGTCACCAGGGTGCCGGATGGACTGCTTGCGGTGGGATACACCGCCGACGAGCACCAGCGTGCCCCGGCCTACTGGAGCTCCCCCCAGGGTCAGCGGTGGACCTTGCGCCCGCTCCCGGACCCCGGAGGGTCCGGGGCGCAGGCGACAGCGGTGACCACGGTGGGAGACACCGTGGTCGCCACCGGCAGTGGCCGACTCGGGGTTCGGCGGACTGAACGCCGCAGGTGTGGACCTCGACCGACGGCGGCAAGAGCTTCACGGTCGCGCGTCTGGGCGAGGCAGGGCGCGACCACGGGCTGCACCTCGCGTCGTCTGAGGAGCAGGGATTTGTGGTTGTCGCCGGCCGTCCGACCGGGGAGACGCCGGTGCTGTGGAGGTCCACCGACGGCCTCGCCTGGAGCTCCCAGGACATCGAGGTCCCGCGTCTTGGCGCCGGCGTCCGGGTCGCGGTGGAGGACGTGGTCGTCGACGGTGACATCGCTCTGGTTCTGATGGATGTCGCTCATCGGCTCGACGAGGTGAGCATCGTTGTGGAGGTCGAGCTGGCATGAATCATCGGTCACCAGGCTTTCCCGTGCGCGCACCGTTCGGCTCCCTCGCGTTGAGCGCTGGTCGCCCGGTCGCGATGAGCGTACTCCCGGGCGCTGAGGATGCCGTGGCCGAACTGCTGACGGGGATTCCGCACCGCAGTCCGGTTCTCCTCTCGCGCTGGCTCAATGCCGAGCCTGGCTGCCGGGTGTTCCTGAGGCGGAGACGTTGACAGCCCTCCTGGACGGGGCTGTTCCCGGGGGTACCCCAGCCGGGTGACAGGGCCGTTCACAGCGTGACACCGAGTGAATTGTCCACCTAGGGTCGCCTCATGACCTACGAACCGAGGAGAGCCCTGCCGGGTGCGCCAGTGGCGTCCGGGGCGCCTCGGCCGCATCTGGAGAAGTGGTTGCTGCTCGCTGTCGTCGCGCTCGCCGTCGGCCTGACCATCATGGCCGGGCTCGGCTGAAGGCCGCCCGGCGACCATCGGTTACTCCGGGCTTAGAATGTTCCCCGATTCTGTCACCAACTTCCGGGAGCACCCATCGTGGCCCTGACCACTGCCGAGGTCGCTCGGCTCGCCGCCCTGGCACGCATTGACCTCTCGGCCGAGGAGAGGGAGCGACTCGCGCCTCAGCTCGACCTCATCCTTGACGCCGTGGCGTCGGTGAGCGAGGTGGCCACCACCGAGGTGCCAGCCATGTCGCACGCGCTGCCGCTGACCAACGTGTTTCGCGATGACGTCGTGGTTCCCGGCCTGACGGCCGCCCAGGCGCTCAGCGGTGCGCCGGCGGTCGAGGAGAATCGGTTCCGCGTTCCGAGGATTCTCGGAGGACAGTCATGAGCGCAGATATCCTGACCGCCTCAGCGGCCGAACTCGGCCGTCGGATCGCTGCCCGCGAGCTGACCGCGGTTGCGGTCACCCAGGCGTTTCTGGCCCAGATCGAACGCGTCGACGCCCAGGTCCATGCGTTCCTCCACGTCGACGCGGGCGGGGCGCTGTCGCATGCGGCCGAGATTGACGCTCGGCTGGATGCTGGCGAGAAACTCGGCCCCCTGGCCGGAGTACCGGTCGCGGTGAAGGATCTGTTCTGCACCGAGGGTGTGCCGACGACCGCCGCCTCGCGGATGCTGGAGGGATGGGTGCCGCCCTATTCCTCAACGGTCACCCGACGGCTGCGGGCGGCGGATCTGGTCATGCTCGGCAAAACCAATCTGGACGAGTTCGCGATGGGATCCTCCACCGAGAGTTCCGGCTACGGCGCCACCCGCAACCCGTGGGACACCGACCGGGTACCCGGCGGGTCGGGCGGAGGATCGGCCGCTGCACTGGCGGCGTTCGAGGCGCCGCTCGCGATCGGCACCGATACCGGCGGATCGATCCGCCAACCCGGCGCAGTCACCGGCACCGTGGGCATCAAGCCCACCTACGGCGGGACGTCACGCTCCGGCGTCATTGCGATGGCCTCCAGCCTGGACCAGCCCGGACCGTGTGCCCGCTCAGTGCTGGACGCGGCACTGCTCCACGAGGTGATCGGCGGCCACGATCCGGCCGACTCAACCTCGATCGATGCGCCGGTGCCGCCGGTTGTCGCTGCCGCTCGTGAGGCCGACGTGGGTGGGATGAGGATCGGCGTGGTCACCGAACTCAGCGGAGCTGGGTACGCCCCGGGCGTCGAACAGCGGTTCGGGGAAGCGGTCGAGTTGCTGCGGCAGGCCGGCGCCGAGGTCAGCGAGGTCTCCTGTCCGCACTTCTCCTACGCACTGGGGGCCTATTACCTGATCATGCCGAGTGAGGTCAGCTCGAACCTGGCCCGCTACGACGCCATGCGGTACGGGCTCCGCGTCGCTGACGATGGTTCCCGCGATATCGAGGAGGTGATGAACCTCTCCCGCGACGCCGGGTTCGGCGATGAGGTCAAACGGCGGGTGATCATCGGCACCTACGCGCTGAGCTCGGGGTACTACGACGCCTATTACGGCTCTGCTCAAAAGGTGCGGACCCTGGTGGCCGGCGACTTCGAGGCCGCCTTCGCCACCGTTGACGTCTTGGTGTCGCCGGCGACGCCCACGACCGCCTTCCGGCTCGGCGAGCGGATCGACGACCCGCTGGCGATGTATGCCTCCGACCTGTGCACCATCCCGGCGAACCTGGCCGGAAACGCGGCCGGGTCCTTCCCGTGTGGCCTGGCGCCCGAGGACGGGCTCCCGGTCGGATTCCAGGTGATGGCCCCCCCGCTGGCCGACGACCGGGTCTATCGGGTCGGTGCCGCGCTGGAGCGGTTGCTGGCCCAGCACGAACCCGACGCGAACCGTCGCTTGGTCGACGCCTGGGTGAAGGAGGCCTGAGATGGATGACCTGATGGACTACGCCGACGTTCTCGCCAGCTATGACCCGGTTCTCGGCCTGGAGGTCCACGTCGAACTCAGCACCGCCTCGAAGATGTTCTGTGGTTGCGACAACTCCCCGGGCGGGGAGCCCAATACCAAGACCTGCCCGGTGTGCCTGGGTCTGCCCGGATCGCTGCCGGTGGTCAACGGGAAGGCCGTCGAGTCGGCGATCCGGATCGGATTGGCGCTCAACTGCTCGATTGCACCGTGGTGCCGGTTCGCGCGGAAGAACTACTTCTACCCCGACATGACCAAGGATTTCCAGACTTCCCAGTACGACGAGCCGATCTGCCATGACGGTCACGTGGAGCTGGAGGTTGACGGTCAGACCTACCGCATCGAGATCGAGCGGGTCCACATGGAGGAGGATGCCGGCAAACTCACCCACGTCGGGGGCGGAACCGGGCGGATCCACGGTGCGGACTACTCGCTGGTCGACTACAACCGGGCCGGCACCCCGCTGATGGAGATCGTGACCCGTCCGATCCGCGGGCTGGGGGAGAAGGCCCCGGCTGTCGGGCGGGCCTACTTGGCCCACCTGCGCGATCTGATGCGTGCGCTGGGGGTCTCGGACGCCCGCATGGAGGCCGGCAACCTCCGGTGCGACGCCAACGTGTCGTTGATGCCGACCGGCACCGACGCGCTCGGGACCCGGACCGAGACCAAGAATGTCAACTCGCTGCGGTCGGTCGAGGCTGCGCTCACCTATGAGATGCGCCGCCAAGGTGCGGTGCTGACCTCCGGGGCCCGCGTGCTCCAGGAGACCCGCCACTGGCACGAGGACGGTTACACCTCCGCCGGACGCAGCAAGGAGGAGGCCGAGGACTACCGCTACTTCCCCGAGCCCGATCTCGTTCCGATCGCGCCCAGTCGGGAGTGGGTGGAGGAACTCCGGGCCACCCTGCCCGAACCGCCGACCAGGCGGCGCCTGCGGCTGCAGGAAACCTGGGAGTTCACCGATCTGGAGATGCGCGACATCCTCGGAACCGAGGGGTCGCTCGACCTCATCGAGGCAACGGTCGCTGCGGGCAGCAGTCCCGCCGCCGCCCGCAAATGGTGGCTGGGTGAGCTGGCGCGCCGCGCCAACGACGCCGGCGTCACGTTGGCCGATCTCGGGATAGCGCCGTCTCAGGTGGCTGCGGTGCAGGCACTCGTCGCTGAAGGCACCGTCAACGACACCCTGGCCCGGCAGGTGATCGACGGTGTGCTGGCCGGCGAGGGCACCCCGGCGGAGGTGGTGGCGGCCCGCGGGCTGGCGGTCGTCTCCGACGACGGCGCCCTCGGCGAGGCGGTCGATGCGGCGATTGCCGCCCATCCTGATATCGCCGACAAGATCCGTGGCGGCAAGGTGCAGGCGGCCGGCGCGCTCATCGGCGCGGTGATGAAGCAGATGCGGGGCCAGGCCGACGCGGCCCGGGTCCGGGAGCTCATCGTGGAGCGGTTGGGCTGACCCCCGACCGGGGTGGAAAATCGTGGCAAGGTCGTGTCAGCGGTCGGCCGGCGGTCCTAGAGTCTGCCCCGGCTGTTCCCGATGCTGTGAATCCTATCCTTGGAGGTTTTCATGGAGCTCCGCTCCGACGCCCAGTGGTCCCTGGTGATTCCCACCTCGATGGGAGTCCGTCTCACCCCCGACAACCGCCAGCCGGTCCACACCTCCCAGCACTTCTTCATGCAGGTGACCAGTGCGGAGTCCAACGTCGCCAGCGTCGTCTCCCACCTGGGTGAGCCCACGAAGGTGCTGACCGCTTTCGTCGACGGCTCGCCCATCTCGGCGATGATCAAATCCAACCTGCTCAGCCGCCACATGAGCTTTGAGGGGCCCGACCTTCCCCAGGGCGACGCCTGGGGACTGCGCCACCAGTTCAATATCGCCGATTCCGGTTTTGGTGGTCGTGGCCCGCGGGTGTGGAACGACCGCGCGGGTGAGGTCGGCCGGGAGCTCAGCACCGACTTCTTCGACCTCGACCGCCTGTTCGGCGCCGAGGGCGTCAAGATTCTCCATCTGTCCGGCCTGATCGCCGCCCTGTCGCCGAAAACCTCGGCGTTCTGCGTCGCGTTGGCCCGCGCCGCCAAGGCGAACGGAACGGTGGTGGCGATGGATCTCAACTACCGGGCCTCCTTCTGGAAGGGCCGCGAGGAGGAACTATCGGCCGCCTTCGCCGAGATCGCTGCCAACTGCGACATCCTCTACGGCAACGAGGAGGACTTCCAGCTGTGCCTGGGCATTGAAGGTCCCGAGGCTGGTGGGGAGTCCATCGAGGACAAGATCGAGGACTTCAAGCAGATGATCGGCCGGATCAAACAGGCCTACCCTGCCGCCTCGGTGATCGGCACCTCGCTACGTGAGGTCCTCAGCGCCAACCAGCACCGGTGGGGCATCTTGTTGTGGCGCGACGGCGAGTTCGCCCTCGCACCGCTGCGTGACATCGACGTCATCGACCGGATCGGTGGCGGCGACGGCTCGGTCGGCGGTGTCCTTTACGGCCTGCTGCAGGGTTGGGACATCGAACGCTGCGCCCAGTTCGGCTGGGCCACCGGGGCGCTGGCCGCCACCAGCCTGTACGACTACGGTCAACCGGCCGACGAGGAGCAGGTCTGGGCGCTCTGGTCGGGCAACGCCCGCGTCAAGCGTTGAGGGTGGCGACCGTCGGGGTCGACACCGCACCTCGGCCTCGACGGTTCACCGACGGCCCGGGCGTCGAGGTGCGGTGACCGGCCGCCGTCCGGGCGGTCGGTGGGGGCGTCGTTGCCCCGGGGTGGCGGTATGATGAATCCGTCATATCGGGGGGATCGTGTTCACCACATCACAACGGCCGCTGTACGAGGTCAAGGCCAATCTGTTCAAAGGTCTGTCGCATCCGGTGCGCGTCCGCGTGCTGGAGATGCTCGCGGCCGCCGAGGAGGTGTCGGTGGCCGATCTGTTGGCCGATACCGACCTGGAGGCCTCCCACCTGTCGCAACACCTGGCGGTTCTGCGGCGCCATCATCTGGTGATGGGCGAACGGCGGGGCAGTCTGGTGTTCTACCGCCTGGCCTACCCCGAGGTCGCTGACCTGCTCCGCATCGCCCGCGGATTGCTGGCGCAGGTGTTGCAGACCACCCCGGAACAGCTCGCCACCACCGCCGATCTGCCCGCACTGCCGGCCGAGGGCCACCGATGAGGCTGGTGGAGCCGGTGTCGCGGCTGCTCCCCACGCGGCGGGACTACGCCGAGCTACCGCGTTCCTGGCGTGGGGATCTGACCGCCGGGGTCACCGTCGGAATCGTGGCACTCCCGCTGGCGCTCGCGTTCGGGGTCAGCTCCGGCGCCGGCGCTGCCAGCGGTCTGGTCACCGCAATCATCGCCGGCATCGTGGCGGCGGTCTTCGGCGGGTCGAACGTGCAGGTCTCCGGACCAACGGGGGCCATGGTGGTCGTGCTGGGGCCGATCGTCGCCGCGCAGGGCCCCGGCGTGCTGGCGGTGGTCTGCGTGATGGCCGGGCTGATCGTCACGATCGCCGGAGTGTTGCGTCTGGGGCGCGCGGTCTCGTTCATCCCGTGGCCGGTCATCGAGGGTTTCACGCTGGGCATCGCGGTCATCATCTTCCTGCAGCAGATCCCCACCGCTGTCGGAGCAACCCCGGGGCCGACGCGGAACGCGTTCGTGGCAGCGGTTCACGCGGTCGGGGAGGCACCCTGGCCGGTCGCGGCCTGGTCGCTGGGAATCGTGGCGGCGGTTGTGGCCATCATGGTGGTCACGTCGAGGCTCAGCCGGGCGATTCCCGCCTCGATCGTCGCCATCGCCGTCGCCAGTGCCGCAGCCGTGCTGATGGATGCACCAGTGGCCACCATCGGGCAGTTGCCGGACTCGCTGGCGGTTCCGCATCTTCCGGTTCTTGACCTCACCACGGTGCAGCGTCTGGTGGGCCCGGCGCTGACGGTCGCCACGCTGGCCGCCATCGAGTCGCTGCTGTCGGCGCGGGTGGCCGCCTCGACTTCGCGCAGCGGGAGCTACGACGCCGACCGGGAGCTCTTCGGCCAGGGCCTGGCCTCCATCGCCTCGGGTCTGTTCGGCGGGATGCCGGCGACCGGGGCGATCGCGCGCACCGCGGTCAACATCCGCGCCGGGGCCCGGACCCGACTCGCGGCCATCGTGCACGCGCTGCTGCTGATCGCGGTCGTCTACGCCGGGTCCGCGATCGTGGAGCGGATCCCGCTGGCGGCTCTCGCCGGGGTGCTGATGGTGACTGCCGCCACCATGATTCCCGGCCGCACGATCCGCACGGTCCTGATGTCGACCCGTTCCGACGCGCTCGTCTTCGTGATCACGGCGGTGATCACGGTTACCTTCGACCTGATCGACGCGGTCGCGATCGGCATTGCCGCAGCCAGCTTCCTGGCGCTCCGGGCCCTGGTGAAGTCCAGCGGTGTTCACCGGGAGGAACTTCCTGGTCCGGCCCAGGTGGGCGACGAGAGGATCGCGCTGTTCCGCCTGGACGGTGCTCTGTTCTTCGGCGCCGCCGAGCGGGTGCTCACCCGGATCTCCAGCACGAGGCAGGTGTCGGTGGTGATCCTGCGGATGTCCCAGCTCCAGATCCTCGACGCGACCGGCGCCCAGGTGGTCACCGAGCTGGTCCGCACGCTGGAACAGCGGGGAATCACCGTGCTCATCAAGGGCATCCGACCCGGGCATGTGAAGTTGGCCACCCGCGTGGGCGTGATCGCCTCACTCCGTCACGAGGAGCACCTGTTCAACGACCTGGATGCCGCGGTCGACCACGGGCGGAGCCATGTCGCCCGCGAGCTGGCGTCCCGGAAGGGCTGAACCGCCGGATCATGCCGGGTGATGCTGAGCCCGGCTCAGAAGGCCTTGTGCTCACCCAGCAGGGTCGCCACAGCCTCGGACTCACCGACCAGTTCCACCCGGGCGTCCTGCATTCGTCCGTAGGAGAACAGGTACAGCTCCGACGGCTTGCCGATGACGGTCACCGTCGTCGTTCCCGGCCGGACGCGCAGGCTCTCGGCCACGTCGGTGCGCTCGTAGATGATCCCGCACCTGGCGTCGCGCATCAGGGCCTTGGCCATCGAGGCGAGCATGTCGGCCATCGTGGCCTCGAACTCGTCCTCGGTGGGTCGCGGGACAAGGCCAGCGGGACGCCGCACATCCTCGGTGTGCACGAAGAACTCCCCGGTGTTGGCCTTCTCGTCGACGGCGGGGATCGCGAACAGCGAGGCCAGGCCGGGCCCGCGCCGGATGCGGTCGACGAGTTCGGCATAGGTCCACCGGGTCTTCACCGCGTCCATCCGTGAGGAGGTCACGCTGTTGAGGGGCTTGATGAGGACGCCCGGTACGGCGATCGGGTCGTTCTCCCGCACCCACACGTGTGCGGCAAGGTCGTGAGCGCTCCATCCCTCGCACAGCGTGGGGGCCTCGGGCCCGGCCTCGATCAGGGCATCACACAGCGCGGCGCGTTCCTGTTTCGCGAATCCCATACAGGGCAGCCTAACCACTCCTGCGTGGAAGAATGGCGAACATGTCCACGCATCTCGAACCCGGTGTCGCCGCGCTGCTCAAACGGACCGCCGACGGGCTGGTGGCGGTCGTCGTCCAGGACGCTGTTTCCGGGGATGTGCTGATGCAGGCCTGGATGAACGACGCCGCGCTCGCCCGCACGCTGGCGACCCGCGAGGCGACCTACTGGTCCCGTTCGCGCCAGGAGCAGTGGGTGAAGGGAGCCACCAGCGGGCACACCCAACACGTGCGCAGTGTCCACCTCGACTGCGACGGCGACACCGTCCTGCTCCGTGTCGACCAGATCGGTGCCGCCTGCCACACCGGCACGCGCACCTGCTTCGACGGCCGCGAACTGTTGGGCGAGGGGGACCGGTGAGTGGTCTGGGCATCGCCCCGGACCTGGCCGGGTTCACCGCTGTTGCTGCCCAGCAGGGCCGCCGCGTCATCAGCGTGCACGCCCGGCTGCTGGCCGATGACCTCACCCCGGTCGGGCTGTACCACCACCTGTGCGGCAGCCGGCCCAACACCTTCCTCCTCGAGTCGGCCGAGGCGGGTGTGTGGGCGCGCTACTCGATCGTGGGGGTTCATGCGGCGGCGGTGTTGTCCGAGGTTGACGGTCATGCGGTCTGGTCGGGTCGCACGCTGGCCAACCTGCCGCGTGGCGGTGACCCGTTGCAGGTGCTGGCCGAGACGCTGGAGCGGTTGCACACCCCGCGGGCGGACGGACTGCCCCCGTTCACCTCGGGGATGGTCGGCTACCTCGGCTACGACATCGTGCGCCGGCTGGAACGTCTCCCCGACACCTGCGTGGACGACCTGCAGCTTCCGGAGCTGGTGATGATGCTCGCTGCCGATGTCGCGGTACTGGACCACCACACCGGCGAGGTGTGGCTGATCGCCAATGCCATCAACTTCGATGACACCTCCGAGCGGGTCGCCGAGGCCTACGCCGACGCTGTCGCCCGCGTCGAGGCGATGGCGCGCCGACTGGGCGAGCCCGCCCGACCGCTGGCGAGTCTGCCTCCGGCAGAACTGAGCGAGATCCCATTCACCCGCCAGCGCACCCAGCCCGCGTTCGAAGCGGCCGTCAGCGAGGCCGTGGCCGATATCGAGGCCGGGGAGGCTTTTCAGATCGTCGTCAGTCAGCGGTTCGAGGCGCCCTGTCCCGGTGATGCGCTGGAGGTCTACCGGGTGCTGCGGGTGAACAACCCGAGCCCCTACATGTACCTGCTCCGCCTCGACGCCTTCGACATCGTGGGCTCCAGCCCGGAGGCGCTGGTCACCGTCACCGACCGGGAGGTGCTCACCCATCCCATCGCCGGGAGCCAGCCCCGGGGGGAGACCCCGGAGGCTGACGCCGATCGCGAGGCACGGCTGGTCTCCGATCCGAAGGAGCGCGCCGAGCACCTGATGCTGGTCGATCTGGGCCGCAACGATCTCGGCAGGGTCTGCGTGCCGGGGACGGTCAGCGTCATCGAGTTCATGAAGGTCCGCAAGTACAGCCATATCCAGCACCTGGAGTCGACGGTCGTCGGTCACCTGAGCGAGGGGCGGACCGCCCTGGACGCGACCCTTGCCTGCTTCCCGGCCGGGACGCTGTCGGGGGCGCCCAAGGTGCGCGCCATGGAGATCATCGACCGCTTGGAGCTCTCCCGGCGCGGGCTGTACGGCGGCGTGGTCGGCTACTTCGACTTCGCCGGGAATTCCGATGTTGCGATCGCGATCCGCACCGCGGTGCTGGCCAACGGCACCGCCTACGTGCAGGCGGGCGGCGGCATCGTCGCCGATTCGGTTCCGGCGTCGGAGGATCTCGAGAGCCGCAACAAGGCTGCTGCCGCGCTGCGGGCGGTGGCGATCGCCACCTCACTGGAACGCCTCGACCCGTGAGCGCCTCAGCGCCGGCGATCGGTCCCCGCCCGGTGATCGTCGTGATCGCGGCGGCCTCCTTCGGCGTGGCCTGGACCACCTGGTGGAACCTCACCTGGACTGACGCGTTGGGGGATCAGTCCCTCGGGATCTCCGGCGCGCAGGGTAGTGCCGGCCTGGCGCAGATCCTTCCGGTGGCCGCCCTCGGCGGAATCCTGGCGACGCTCACGCTGCGCTGTGTGGGACGACGGGTGATCGCTGCGATGGTGGCAATGCTCCAGTTGTCGATGGCTGCGCTCGGGTGGGACGCCCGCCAGCCGGACGCCGCCGCCCTCGCGGCGAGCGAGCCGGCCGCAGCGCTGGCCACCGATCCGGGCGCGACCGCGACCCTGATGCCGGTCCTCTACGCGATCCTGGGACTTCTCGGCCTGTTGGCCTGCGGGTGGTTCGGGCTGCGCCCCGCGGGACAGCCACCGCGCACTGGGCCGGTCTCCGACCCGGGATCGGCAAAGCCCGCCGACGTGCCAGGCGTGAAGGAGGAGGGCCCGGCCGATAGTGTGTCTGCCTGGAAGGCGATGGACAAGGGGCTTGACCCCACGGTGGACGAACGGGATGGAGATCGGCCATGAACGAGGCAGGCGTTGAGCAGGGTGAACGGCGGAGCGCACTGGCTCCGGTGACCACGGGACCGGATCGTCGCCCGGTGCACCATGGCCGTACTGCCGCGGCCTGGACGGGATCGATCATCGCGGCTGTCGGCGCTGCGATCGGAAGCGTCGGCTTTCTGATGAACATCAATTGGCTCGTGGTGTGGGTCGGTGTCGGCGTCATGCTCATCGGGGCGATCGTCGGCGGGGTTCTGCGGAAGATGGGGTACGGGCAGCAGGGGTGAGCGTCCTCGACGACATCATCGCCGGGGTCCGGGAGGACCTCGCCGCGCGGGTGGAGCGCCGGCCTCAGGCCGACCTCGAGGCGCTGGTTGCTGACCTGGCGCCGACCCGCGATCCGATGCCCGCGTTCCGGGCGCCCGGTCTGTCGGTGATCGCTGAGGTCAAGCGTCGATCACCCTCCAAGGGAGCCCTGGCGGACATCGCCGACCCGGCGGCGTTGGCGGGTGCCTACGCAGCCGGCGGCGCGACCGCCATCTCGGTTCTCACCGAACAACGACGCTTCGGCGGTTCGCTCGAGGATCTGGGAACCGTGCGGGCGGCGGTTTCGACCCCACTGCTCCGCAAGGACTTCATCGTCACCGACTACCAGCTCTGGGAGGCCCGGGCCGCCGGGGCGGACCTGGCGCTGCTGATCGTGGCCGCACTCGACGACGCCACCCTGGTCGACCTGCTCGGCCTCGCCCGCCAGCTCGGCCTGACACCGCTGGTCGAGGTGCACACCGCCGAGGAGACGCGGCGGGCGATCGGGGCCGGCGCTGACCTCATCGGTGTGAACAACCGCAACCTGCACACGCTAGCGGTCGACCCGACCCAGTTCGAGCAGCTGGCGGCGCTGATCCCGGCCGGGGTTGTCCGGGTCGCCGAGTCGGGGATCGCAACCACCGCCGATGTCGCAGCGGTGGCTGCCGCCGGCGCAGACGCGATCCTCGTCGGCGAGGCACTGGTGCGTCATGGTGACCCCGCCACGGCGGTCGCCGAGTTCATCGCGGCCGGAACGGCCGCCCAGCCCGACAAGTGAGGACCCCTCATGTCACTGCCTGACGCCCACGGCCACTTCGGTGTCTTCGGCGGACAGTTCGTCCCCGAGGCGCTGCACGCAGCCCTGGTGGCCCTGGACGCAGAGTTCGACGCCGCAATGGCCGATCCCGCCTTCGTCGCCGAACTCGATGAGTTGCGGCGCAGCTACTCCGGTCGTCCCACGCCGATCACGGCGCTGCCCCGGCTGTCGCGCCTGGCCGGCAACGCCCGGCTGGTGGCCAAACGTGAGGATCTGAACCACACCGGCTCCCACAAGATCAACAACGTGTTGGGGCAGGCGCTGCTGGCCAAGCGGATGGGTAAGACCCGCGTGATCGCCGAGACCGGCGCTGGCCAGCACGGGGTCGCGACCGCGACCGCTGCGGCGCTGCTCGGGCTGGAGTGCACCGTCTACATGGGCAAGGTCGACACCGATCGGCAGGCGCTGAACGTCGCCCGGATGCAGTTGCTCGGCGCGCGGGTGGTGGCGGTCGCGGCAGGATCGGCCACCCTGAAGGACTCGATGAACGAGGCGATGCGTGACTGGGTGTCGACGGTCGACCACACTCACTACCTGATCGGTACGGTGGCCGGCCCCCATCCGTTCCCGCGCATCGTCCGGGAGTTCCAGCGGGTGATCTCCACCGAGGCGCGGGCCCAACTGTTGGAGACCTACCAGACCTTGCCCTACGCCGTCGCCGCCTGCGTCGGTGGCGGGTCGAACGCGATGGGCATGTTCGCTGACTTCATCGACGACGCCGGAGTGCGTCTGTACGGCTTCGAGGCCGCCGGTGACGGCATCCAGACCGGGCGGCACGCCGCCTCGATCACCGGGGGAAAGGTGGGGGTGCTGCACGGTATGCGGACCTATGTTCTGCAGGATGAGGACGGTCAGACCGTCGAGTCACACTCAATCTCGGCGGGCCTGGACTATCCCGGGGTGGGGCCCGAGCACAGCCATCTCGCCGCCACCGGCCGCGCCCGGTACGAGCCGGTCACCGACGTTGAGGCGATGGAAGCTCTGTCGCACCTGACCCGGACCGAGGGCATCCTGCCGGCCATCGAGTCCGCCCACGGCGTGGCCGGAGCGATCCGCCTGGGGCAACGTCTCGCCGCGTCCGACCCCGATCTGGAGCCGCTGATCTGTATCTCGCTGTCCGGGCGGGGCGACAAGGACGTGACGACGGCGCTGACCTGGTTCGGCCTGGATGGCAGACCGGACGAGGTCGTGGGGGAGTTCTGATGGGATTCGAGCAGAGAGCAGGAAAATCGGGACAGGCGCTGCTGGCGGCCCGATCCCAAGGGCGAGCGGCGCTGGTGGGATACCTGCCGGTCGGTTACCCGGACGTTCCCACCTCCCTGGACGCCTTCGGCGTGCTCGGCGGCGACGACAGCTCGCCCGGGGTGGACCTCGTCGAGATCGGCCTGCCCTACTCCGACCCGATGATGGACGGCGCGGTGATTCAACGGGCAGGAACAACAGCCCTGGCCCGTGGGGTGCGCACGCGGGACGTTTTCGCCGCGGTGGAGGCCGTCACCCGCACCGGCACGCCGGCAGTCTGCATGACCTACTACGCCTTGGTCGAGGCGTACGGGGTGGAGGCGTTCGCCCGCGACTTCGCCAACGCAGGCGGCAGTGGGCTGATCACCCCCGACCTGACGCCCGACGAGGCCGAGGAGTGGATCGCTGCTTCCGACGCTCACCAGCTGGACCGGATTTTCCTGGTGGCCCCGTCCTCGACCGATGAGCGCATCGCGCTCACCGCACAGGCCGCCCGGGGATGGGTGTACGCGACGTCGGTGATGGGCGTGACCGGCACCCGGCAGCAGACCTCGAGCGCGGCCCCCGAACTCGTCGGACGTCTGCGGCGGCTGGCACCCGAGAGCCTTGTGGGTGTCGGTCTGGGGGTCAGCAACGGTGACCAGGCCGCCGAGGTCGGCCAGTTCGCCGACGGTGTCATCGTGGGATCGGCCCTGGTGCGGGCGCTGATCGCGGCCGAGGAAGCCGGGTCCCCGGGCGATCTCACCGGGCTGCGCAGAGTGGTCGCCGACCTCGCGGCCGGCGTGCGGCGCGGACGGTGAGGCTCGTGCTGCTGTCCATCCCGAGCCCGGAGATCAACTCGTTCACCCTCGGTCCGGTCACCATTCACTTCTACGCCCTGTGCCTGCTCGCGGGGATGGCGGTGGCCTGGTGGCTCGGTCGCCGCCGCTGGGTGGCGCGCGGGGGCAACGCGGAGACGTTCGAGAACGTCGTCCTGTGGGCCATTCCCGTCGGCATCGTGTTCGCGCGCATTTACCACGTGCTCACCCACTGGGGGGACTATTTCGGCCCGGGCCGCAACCCGGTGTCAGCGCTGTTCATCTGGGAGGGCGGCATCGCGATGTTCGGCTCCCTCATCGGCGGGACGCTGGCGGCCTTCCTGGTCTGCCGGTACTACGGCGCTCGGTTCACCTCCTTCGCCGACGCGCTGGCGCCGGGACTGATCCTGGCCCAGGCCATCGGCCGGGTGGGCAACTGGTTCAACCAGGAGCTCTTCGGAGGCCCTGACGACGGCCCGTTGGGGCTGGAGATCGATCCGGCCCACCGCCCGGCCGAATACGCCGATGTTCCGACGTTCCAGCCGACCTTCCTGTACGAGATGACCTGGAACGCGGCCGGCGCGGTGCTGCTGCTGTGGCTCGATCGCCGGTTCGCGCTGGGGCGCGGCAAGCTCTTCAGCCTTTACATGGTGATCTACGGCACCGGCCGGTTCTTCATCGAGGGGATACGCACCGATTTCTCCTACATGGTCGGCCCGTTGCGTACCAATCAGGTTACTGCGTTGCTCGTTGCGCTCGCGGGTGCCATCCTGTTCGCGGCACTTCTGCGCTGGGCGCCGGGCCGCGAGGATGAGGTGGAGCCCGGGCGGGGCTCGGCCGAGGCTGTGAGCGGATCGGATGCACCGGTGCTATAGGCGGAGACGTCCGACGACGAAACCGGCCGACCCGAGACTGACCAGCGCGACGCCGCCATCGGCGACGACGTGCGGCGGCGGGCCCGTCCCGGCGACGCGTCCGACTGACAGAACGGAAGCGACCATCATGTGGTCGGTTCCCTAGAGTGGGACAGCCCTGAGCACTGCGACGGGTCCGTCCCGTCGCGTGACATGAAGGAGAACGACTGTGGAACACGGCATGCTGACGCCTCGCCCCGCGGAGGGTCTTTACGCTCCCGAGTACGAGCACGACGCCTGCGGTGTGGCCTTCGTCGCCCAGTTGAGCGGTGAGCCGTCCCACGCCATCGTCGCCCAGGGGCTGCTGGCTCTGGAGAACCTCGACCACCGGGGCGCCACCGGTGCGGATGAGGCTGCCGGTGACGGTGCGGGCATGCTGCTGCAGATCCCTGACGCCCTGTTCCGTGAGACCGTCGACTTCCGGCTACCGCCGGTGGGGGAGTACGCCGTCGGGATGGCGTTCCTGCCCCAGGACGAGGTGGAGCGGGCCACGGCCAAGCGTTCCATCGAGTACATCGCCATCGAGGAGGGTCTGCGCGTTCTCGGCTGGCGGGAGGTTCCGCTGCGCGCGGAGACGCTCAGCCCGGTGACGGTGGCGGTCATGCCACACATGGAACAGCTGTTCGTCACCGCCGCGGGTGCCTCGGGGATCGACCTGGACCGGCTGGCCTTCCCGCTGCGTAAGCGGGTCCGCAACGAGGCCCGGGTCTACTTCGCCTCGCTGTCGTCGCGGACCACCGTCTACAAGGGCATGCTCACCACCCAGCAGCTGTCACAGACCTACCCCGATCTGCTGGATGAACGCACTGCCTCAGCGGTCGCGCTGGTGCACTCACGCTTCTCGACCAACACGTTCCCGAGCTGGGAGCTCGCCCACCCGTACCGGATGATCGCCCACAACGGTGAGATCAACACCGTCAAGGGCAACCGCAACTGGATGCGGGCCCGCGAGGCGCTGCTGCAGACCGACCTGATCCCGGGTGACCTCAGCCGCGTCTACCCGATCTGCACCCCGGAGGCCTCTGATTCGGCGTCCTTCGACGAAGTGCTCGAACTGCTCCACCTCGGCGGACGGTCGCTGCCGCACGCCGTGCTGATGATGATCCCGGAGGCCTGGGAGAACAACGCCGAGATGGATGCGGCGCGCAAGGACTTCTACAGCTTCCACGCATCGGTGATGGAACCGTGGGACGGGCCGGCGGCGGTGTGTTTCACCGACGGCACCCTGATCGGGGCCACGCTGGACCGCAACGGACTCCGGCCCGGACGCTACTGGGTCACCGAGGACGGGCTGGTCGTCTTCGCCTCCGAGGCTGGCGTCCTGCCTCTCGATCCGGCCAGCGTCATCGAGAAAGGACGGCTGCAGCCGGGCCGCATGCTGCTGGTGAACCTCGCCGAGCACCGGCTGATCAACGACGACGAGATCAAGGCGACGTTGGCGGCCGAACACCCCTACGGGGAGTGGATCTCCGAGCGGATCAACCTCGACGATCTGCCCGAACGGCAGCATGTGGTGCACAGCCACGCCTCGGTGATCCGACGCCAGCAGGTGTTCGGCTACACCCACGAGGAGGTCCGGACCCTGGTCGCGCCGATGGCCGAGACGGGTGCTGAGGCGATCGGTTCCATGGGCACCGACACTCCGCAGGCGATGCTGTCGGACCGCCCGCGGCTGCTGTTCGACTACTTCATCCAGCTCTTCGCGCAGGTCACCAACCCGCCCTTGGACGCGATCCGGGAGGAGCTCGTCACCTCGTTGAGTGCCTCCTTTGGCGCTGAGGCCAACCTGCTGTCGGCCGGACCGGAGTCCTGCCACCAGATCGTCATCCCCTACCCGGTGCTCGATTCGGACCAGTTGGCCAAGCTGGTGCGGATCAACCGCGACGGGTCGATGCCGAACTTCGACGCCTACGTCGTCCGGGGTCTCTACCGGGTGCTGGGAGGTGCCGACGAACTCCAGGCCCGCCTGGCGGAGATCTGCGCGGAGGTGTCGGCGGCCATCGATCGGGGCTGTCGCACCATTGTGCTGTCGGACCGCCATTCCAATATCGACATGGCGCCGATCCCGTCGCTGCTGCTCACCGCCGCTGTGCACCACCATCTGGTCAGGGAGAAGTCCCGCACCAAGGTGGGGCTGATCGTCGAGGCCGGCGATGTGCGCGAGGTTCACCATGTGGCTCTGCTGATGGGCTACGGCGCTGCCGCGGTCAACCCCTACCTGGTCTTCGAGAGTGCCGAGGACCTGGCGCGGCGGGAGATCTACGTGACGGTGGACCCCGAGCAGGCGGTCACCAATGTCCGCAAGGCGCTCGGCAAGGGTGTGCTCAAGGTGATGAGCAAGATGGGTGTGTCCACCATCGCCTCCTACACCGGCGCGCAGATCTTCGAGGCGCTCGGCCTGTCGACCGATCTGGTGGAGAAGTACTTCACCGGGACGACGAGCCGGTTGGAGGGTATCGGGCTTGCCGAGATCGCCCAGGAGATCCAGGCACGCCACGACTACGCCTACCCGGTGGGTCGTCGGATCATTCCGCACCGCACCCTTGAGGTGGGCGGGGAGTACAAGTGGCGTCGGGAGGGCCCGCCGCACCTGTTCGACCCGGAGACGGTCTTCCGGCTGCAGCACGCCACCCGGCAGAAGCGCTATGACATCTTCCAGCAGTACACGGCGCGGGTGAACGACCAGTCCAAGCGCCTGATGACCCTGCGCGGTCTGCTCGAGTTCGACCAGACCCGCGAACCGGTCCCGCTGGACGAGGTCGAGCCCGTCAGCGCGATCGTCAAACGGTTCTCCACGGGTGCGATGAGCTACGGCTCGATCAGCAAGGAGGCCCACGAGACCCTCGCGATCGCCATGAACCGGCTCGGCGGCAAGTCCAACACCGGTGAGGGCGGCGAGGACACCGACCGCCTGCACGATCCCGAGCGGCGCTCGGCGATCAAACAGGTCGCCTCAGGCCGGTTCGGGGTGACCAGCGACTACCTCACCAACGCCGACGACATCCAGATCAAGATGGCCCAGGGCGCCAAGCCCGGCGAGGGTGGTCAGCTACCCGGCCAGAAGGTGTACCCTTGGGTGGCCAGCACCCGGCACTCGACCCCGGGCGTCGGCCTGATCAGCCCGCCGCCCCATCACGACATCTACTCGATCGAGGATCTCAAGCAGCTGATCCACGACCTCAAGTGCGCCAATCCGGTCGCCCGGATCCACGTGAAGCTGGTGGCCGAGG
>JBKEBV010000053.1:0-5539 GCA_047973315.1 Propioniciclava sp. | reverse complement strand
CGGCGTCGGCTGCCCGCGATGCCTCGACGGCGTAGTCCTCCCGTAGGGACGCGGGGATGGGGGCGAGGACGTAGCTGGCGGCATCCTGCCGACCAGGAGGTCGGCCGATCCCGAAGCGGACGCGCAGGAAGCCGCCGGCGCCCAGGGCGGCGCGGATGGACTTGAGCCCGTTGTGGCCGTTGTCGCCACCACCGGACTTGAGACGGAGCTGGCCGAAGTCCAGGTCGAGCTCGTCGTGCACGGCGACGACGTTCGCGGGCGCGATCTTGTAGAAGGCGCACGCCTTGCCGACGGCGGCGCCGGACTCGTTCATGAAGGTGTGGGGCTTGAGCAGCACGACGCGGTGCGCGTCGGCACCGATGCCGCCGATGCCAGCAGCGGTGAGACGGGTCTCGCAGACCTCGGCACGCATCCCCCGGGGTCGGGTGAACGGCGTGCGCGCCCGCGCGGCAAGCTCGTCGGCCACCATGAAGCCGACGTTGTGCCGCGTGGACGCGTAGGTCGGGCCCGGGTTCCCGAGCCCGACCACCAGCCAGACGGCCAAGTCCTACTCCGTCTCGGAGGCCTCGGCCTCAGCGGCCTCAGCCGAACCCTCGGCCTCATCACCGGTACCAGCCACGGCAGCATCCAGTTCAGCAGCGAGCTGGTCGGCCGTCGGTGCCGGCGAGATGGTGAGGATCAGATCCTCCGAGTCGCCGGCGTAGGCAGCGCCGTCGGGCAGAACGAGGTCAGCGGCGTGGATGTTGTCGCCGATCTCCTTGCCGGACAGATCGACGGCGATCTCGGAGGGAATGTTGGTCGCCTCCGCCTCGATGGTGACGCTCTGCAGGTCCATGACGATGATCCGGTCATCCTTGTCGGCGCCGGTGACATTGAGCGGCACATCGACGGTGACCTTCTCGCCCTTCTTCACCGGGACGAGGTCGATATGCTCAACCGCGTTCGACACCGGATGGCGCTGCACCTGCTTCGGCAGTGCGAGCTGCGGCGCGGCGCCGTCGATGACGATCGAGAGCAGTGCGTTCGCCTGCCGCAACGCCAGCGAGATCTCATGCTGGGGCAGCGTGATGTGGATCGGGTCGATGCCGCCGCCGTAGATGACGGCGGGCACCTGACCGGAACGGCGGATCCGGCGGGACGCACCCTTCCCGAACTCGGTGCGCGACGTGGCATCGATCGTGATGTCGTTGGCCATGAAAAAACTCCTCAACCTCTGCGAACAAGCGGTTCAGCTCGGCGCGGCGAGGACCCTGCGGACCTGTCGATCACGGGCCCGCATCGGAACCCCTCGCCAAGCAACCCGACGATTGTACGGTCACCCTCGACCCGGACGCCAACCGTCGCTCAGCAGTCGAGAACCCCGGAGTCCGACCGGTGAGGACGGTGTCGCCCTGGCGTAGCTCATCCCGGCGGTCCCGGGTCTACAGGTGGGCACCCCGGAAAAGGCTCGTGACCGACCCGTCGGTGAACACCTGATTGATCGCCTCGGCCAGCAAGGGCGCGATGGACAGCACAGTGAGGTTGCTGATGGTGACCCCGTCGGCGAGGGGAAGCGTGTTGGTGAGGATGACCTCCTCGAACGCCGATGCGTTGAGACGTTCGACCGCCGGTCCCGACAGAATCGGATGGGTGGCGGCGACGATCACCTGGGCAGCGCCATGGTCGCGCAGGGTCTGGGCAGCCGCGCAGATCGTGCCACCAGTGTCGATCATGTCGTCGACCAGCAGACAGCAGCGCCCCTCGACGTCGCCCACCACCTCACCGACGGCAACCTCGTTGGCCTTGTTCGGATCACGCCGCTTGTGGATGATCGCCAGCGGCGCACCGAGATGATCGGTGTAGGCGTCGGCGAGCCGCACCCGGCCGGCGTCGGGGCTGACGACGGTGAGGTTGTCGGCGGAGTACCTGCTCTGCAGATAGTCGACGATCACCGGTAACGCGATCAGATGATCGACGGGGCCATCGAAGAAGCCCTGGATCTGGGCGGTGTGCAGGTCGATGGACATCAACCGGTCGGCCCCCGCCGTCTTGTACAGGTCGGCCACCAACCGGGCCGAGATCGGCTCCCGGCCGGCGTGCTTCTTGTCCTGGCGCCCGTACGGGTAGAACGGAGAGACGACGGTGATCCGCTTGGCCGAGGCCCGTTTGAGGGCGTCGACCATGATGAGCTGCTCCATGAGCCACTCGTTCACCGGGGCCGGATGCGCCTGGATCACGAAGGCGTCGGCGCCGCGCACCGACTCCTCGAAACGAACGTAGATCTCCGAGTTCGCGTACGTGAGGGACCGGGTCGGCACCAGGTCGACATCCAGCAGGGACGCCACCTCTTCGGCCAACTCCGGATAGGCCCTCCCGGATGCGAGGATCAGATGCTTCTCGGACTGACGCTTGATGCCCGTCACTCGGTCGTACCCTTCGCTTGGATCGCGTCCTGGGCTGATTGCCAGGTCCGGGTGTCGCCACGGCGATTCTGCACCCAGCCGGGGATATTACGCTGCCTGGCGCGGGCAATGCCCAGTTGTCCGGGCTCGACGTCCTCGGTGACCGCTGAACCGGCTGCCACATAGCTGCCGTCGGCCACCGTCACCGGGGCGACCAGGACGCTGTTGCTGCCCACGAAGCTGTTCTCCCCCACCACGGTGACCGACTTGGTGACGCCGTCGTAATTGGCGACGATCGTCCCGGCGCCGATATTGGCCCCGGCACCGATCCGGGCGTCGCCGACGTAACTGAGGTGCGGCACCTTGGCGCCGTCACCGATCTGGCCGTTCTTCACCTCGACGAAGGCTCCCACCTTGCCCCCCGCGCCAACCTGGGTTCCGGGACGGAGGAACGAGAACGGGCCCACCGTCGCTCCCGGGCCGATGAGGGCCAGGCTGGCCTGGGTCCGGACCACGCTGGCTCCCGCCCCGACCTCAACATCCACCAGGGTGGTGTCCGGTCCGATCGTCGCGCCGGCGCCGACCGAGGTCGCCCCCTCCAGGCTGGTACCCGGCAACAGCGTGACATCGGGCGCAAGGTCGACGGTGTCGTGGATCCAGGTGGTGGCCGGGTCCTGGACGGTGACCCCGGCGAGTTGCCACTTCTGGACCAGTCGGTCGTTGTGGACCCGGTTGAGGGTGGCCAACTGGACCCGGTCGTTGACGCCCTCAGCCTGCCACCGGTCAGCAAGGAGGCGGGAACGGGCGCCGCGGCCGAGCCGTCGCGCGTAGCCGATGACATCGGTGAGCAGGAGTTCGCCCTGGTCGTTGTCGGTGGTGAGCGAGGCGAGCCCCTCGGCGAGGACAGCGCCGTCGAAGACGTAGAGTCCCGCGTTGATCTCGGTGATGGTGGCCTGATCGGGGGTGCAGTCACGCTGCTCGACGATGGCGGCGATCTGGTCACCATCGGCGTCGCGGACGATGCGCCCGGACCCGGTCGGATCATCCGCCACGGTCGTCAGCACCGTGACACCGTCGCCGTGGGCCCGATGCTGGTCGACGAGTTCCTGGAGGGTTTCGCCGGTCAGCAACGGAACATCGCCGTAGGTGACGACCACCTCCCCGGGAACCGCATCGAGCGCAGTGAGGCCGCTACGGACCGCGTCCCCGGTCCCCCGCTGGGACTCCTGCACAGCCGTCACCGCCTGGGGGGCGATCTCACCCAGGTGTTCCTCGATCTGCTCGCGTTGATGACCCACCACAACGACCAGGTGCTGCGGGGTGAGCACGTCGGCCGCAGTCACCGCATGGCTGAGCAGCGAGCGCCCGCCCACCTGATGCAGAAGTTTCGACCTCGACGACTTCATGCGCGTCCCCGCGCCCGCTGCCAGAATCAGAACCGCCCCGACGGGAGGGGGGCCAGCCTGCTCGACCATCCGTACTACTCCTCGCTTCGACGCCACCGGAAACAGAACCCGTTCAGCCTTCACCGGTCGTGGTCTCCGACGCTACCGCACCGGCCCGGGGGGCATGATGGGATCCACGTCCCTGCAGGCCTGTTGGGACGAGGGCGACACGAACGTCCGCGAAGGGGAGGTGGTGGTGGCGTGAAGCTCCGACCGCGGAAGCGACTGCTTCTGGGGCTCCTGCTGATCACCTTCGCGGCGGCAGCCCCGCTGGCTGCCGTGGCAGCTTTCCAGGCTCTCTCGCCGATCGTGCTTCCCCACGGGGTCACCGTGTCCTTCGGCCATGGGGCGGGGTCGATCCTCCGCGAACTGACACCGGACGAGACACTCTGGCGTGCAACGGACGCGATCGAGACCAGGGCCGGAGATGGGGCCTCCCCGCAGATGGCAGACCAGCACTACGAACTGGCGGCTCCGGCCGCTGCCCTGCGGGAGGCGCTGTCGGCCGCCTGCGACGACGCCGGCTTCGCGCCGCCGCAAACGCCGGAGCGCCTGGGCGAGAGCGATCTGATCTGCACCGGCGAGCGGCAGAGCGAGCTGGTCAGTGTATTCCTGTTGGTGGAATGTGAAGAGCCCGGCTGCAGGGCAGGGCTCTGGGTTCACGTGTATTAGTTGAGAAGCTCAGCCTCGTACCCGGCCGGCGTTCTCCGGGTCCATGGTCATCGTCTGGAAACGGTTCTGCATGAAGTCGTCGTCGAAGTGCTCTGCGCAGTACTGCTGAACGATGCCGGTGGGTGGCTGGCCCGCCTCGCGCTGGTACCAGCAGTCGAGGGCGACGACGGTGACGATCTGGTCGACAAGCATAAGGACGGCCGCCACCGTCGTGACGACCGTGCGCCAGCGCAGCGGAATGGCGTCGACGATCCGGAGGACGTCGGGGAGCAGCAGCTTGATCCACACCAGGCCCAGGAAACCCCAGGCGCAGGCGAAGGCGACGTTGGTCCGTCCGCCGATGTTGAGAAAGGTCCCGGAGTAGTCCCAGGCGACGATGCCGAAAGCGGTTTCCATCAGGAAGGAGACCATGAACTCGAATGCGGCGCCGATGGCGCCGGCGACGACGAAGATCACCAGCTTGGACCGGTTCCAGAACCGATTGAGCGCGATGGTCATCAGGACGGCACCGAAGCCGTAGATCGGGGAGAACGGCCCCCACAGCAGGCCAGCGCGGTCCTGGTAGCCGCCAACCGTGAGCGCGTGCCAGAGCACCTCGACCAGCAGTCCGACCACGCTGGCCACGACGTACACCCAGAACAGGTTGAAGAAGTTGAGCGGGATGTAGCCGCGGCGCTTCTCGCCGTCGGTCGGCTGCCACGGGGAGTGGAACTGCTGCGACCGGTTCAGTGCCGGGTCGGTGGCCAACTGGAAGTGGACCAGCCAAGCCACCTGGTACAGGTGGATGAGCAGCAGCCAGCGCAGCCCGAACGCGAACAGCGAGAAGCTGATGCTCACGACGAGCGCGACCATCACCGCCCGGGCCACGAGCCGCGCCCGTGGGAGGGTGTCGGCATGGCGCTCCATCACCATCAGCACGATCGCGCCTGCGAGCGCCAGGAACGTCGCCGCCAGATAGATGGCGCCGACCAGCACCTGCCGTCCGGCCAGTTCCCCTTGCCCGAGGGCGCCGAGGTACACCAGAAGGAACCAGATCCCGAG
>JBKEBV010000230.1:0-5964 GCA_047973315.1 Propioniciclava sp. | reverse complement strand
CGCTCAATAGTAGTAAGGGTGGTCGGACCAGTCGGGTGATCGACGCTCCAGGAAGGCGTCGCGGCCCTCCACGGCCTCGTCGGTCATGTAGGCCATGCGCGTGGCCTCGCCGGCAAAGACTTGCTGCCCGGCGAGCCCGTCGTCGGCCAGGTTGAAGGCGTACTTGAGCATGCGGATCGCCTGCGGCGACTTGGTCGCGATGATGCGGGCGTACTCCAGGGCCACGTTCTCGATCTCGGCGTGGTCGGCGACCTCGTAGATGATCCCCCACCGCTCGGCGTCCTCTGCTGAGTACTCGCGGGCGAGGAAGAAGATCTCCCGGGCGCGTTTGTCGCCCGCCTGCCGGGCCAGCAGTGTCGAGCCATAGCCCGCGTCGAAGGAGCCGACGTTGGCGTCGGTTTGCATGAAGCGCGCGTGCTGGCGCGACGCAATGGACAGATCGCAGACGACGTTGAGGGAGTGGCCACCGCCAGCGGCCCATCCGGGCACGACCGCGACCACCACTTTGGGCATGGTGCGGATGAGACGTTGCACCTCGAGGATGTGGAGACGCCCCGCCCGGGCCGGATCGATCTGCTCGCGGCGTTGTTCGGCCGACGCCCGGGCGTCAGCTCCGACGTTCTCGTAGCGGTAGCCGTCCCGCCCACGGATGCGCTGGTCGCCGCCCGAGCAGAACGCCCAGCCGCCGTCCTTGGGCGAGGGCCCGTTGCCAGTGAGGATGACTGTCCCGACATCGGAGGTCATCCGGGCGTGATCCAACGCCCGGTAGAGCTCGTCGACGGTGTGGGGGCGGAAGGCGTTGCGGACCTCGGGGCGGTCGAACGCGACCCGAACACAGCCGAGGTCCGCGCCCGCAGCATCAACGGCCCGATGATAGGTGAGATCGGTGAAGTCGAAGCCTTCCACCGTCCGCCAACGGGTCGGGTCGAACGGGTTCTCCATGGTGGCAGAGCCTATCGGCACCAACCCACGCGGCCCGACGACAACGGGGGTAAGCTCGCCGATTGTGACGTACGGCGGGGGAACCACGGTCGGCGCCCCCACGGCTCGGCTCACCGAACCCTTCACCTCATCGGCCCGCCGGGGGGTGCCCCTGCTGTGGGCCACCGGGACCGGCGCGGACCGGCAGGCGCTGCTCGGCTGGGGCGAGCGTTTCCGCGTGGACGCGACCGGCCCCGACCGTTTCGCCGAACTATCGGCGGCCCTCCGTCGTTTCGCCGCCGGCTCGGGAACCGATCCGCGGGACCTGGTCGCTTTCGTGACGGTCAGTTTCGCCGCCGATTCGGCGGCATCCTCCACCCTCGTCGTTCCCGACGTCCTGGGCCGATGGTCTGACGGCGTGCTCAGCGTCCCGGCAGGGTCGGTGCTGCCGATGCCCAGCGATCCGGTTGATCTGGAAGAACTCGACGTCCGCCCGGGCCATCTCACCCGGGAGGGCTACCGGCGCGCGGTGGCGGCAGCAGTCGAACGGATCACCGCCGGCGAGCTGGAGAAGGTCGTCCTCGCGCGCGACCTCATCGCCACCGGCCCGGATCCGATGGACGTCCCCGCGGTCCTCAACCGACTGCACGAGGCGAACCCGCGCAGCTGGACCTTCCACGTCGACGGGCTCATCGGCGCCAGCCCGGAGATGCTGGTGGCCACCCGGGGACGGCAGGTGCGCTCGCAGGTGCTGGCCGGCTCGGCCAACGCGACCGGCGATCCGGCGGTCGACGACCTGACCGCGACCCGGCTGGCCGCCTCGGCGAAGGATCATGTCGAACACCTGTACGCGGCGCGGTCCATCACCGAGCGTCTGGGCATGATCGCCGATGTCGCCAGCATCGACCCGGTGATCCTGCGGCTGCCCCGGATCATGCATCTGGCCACCGATGTGACCGGCCTGCTGCGCGAGGACCGCAGCGCCCTCGACGTCGCCGGAGCGCTGCACCCGTCGGCGGCGGTGTGCGGCACTCCGACCGAGGTGGCCGCCCAGGTGCTCGCCGATCTGGAGGGTTTTGACCGGGGACGCTACGCCGGGCCCGTCGGCTGGATGGACGCGACCGGCGACGGCGAGTTCGCCCTCGCCCTCCGGTGCGGGCAGGTGTCCGAGGACGCCCGTTCGGTGCGCCTGTTCGCTGGCGGGGGCATCGTCGCCGGATCGGATCCGAGCGAGGAACTCGCCGAGACCGCCCAGAAGTTCCTGCCGATGTATGAGGCCCTCTCCCCGGTGGCCCGACCCTGAGCGGCTGAGTGTGATCGTCGTCTACTCCACCCCGCTCACCGACCGCTTCCGCGGTTTGCGGGCCCGCGACGGCGTCCTGGTGCACGGTCCGGCCGGGTGGGGCGAGTTCTCCCCGTTCTGGGACTACGACGACGCCACCTGCATCAGCTGGCTGCGGGCGGCCGTCGCGGCGGCCACCGAACCGTTCCCGGAGGCCCGGCGCACCCGGGTGGCGGTCAATGCGATCGTCCCCGCGGTCGGACCCGAACGGGCGCGGGCCATCGTCGCCGAGGCCGGCTGCACCACGGTGAAGGTGACGGTCGCCCAGGCCGGGCAGCGTCTCCGCGATGATCGCGACCGGGTGGCGGCGGTGCGCGAGGCGCTGGGTCCGTCCGGGGCCATCCGGATCGACGCCAATGCTGCTTGGACCCTGGCGGAGGCGTCGGACGCGGTGCCGGCGCTGGACCGGGCGGCCGGCGGACTGCAGTACGCCGAGCAGCCGGTCGCCGACGTTGCCGACCTGGCCCGGCTCCGGCGCAGGATCGCGGTGCCGGTAGCCGCTGACGAGTCGATCCGTCGCGCCGAGGATCCGCTGGCGGTCAGACGTGCCCGGGCCGCCGACGTGGTCGTCATGAAGGTGCAACCACTCGGCGGCGTCGCTGCGTGTCTGCGGCTGGCTGAGCAGATCGACCTGCCGGTGGTGGTCTCCTCGGCGCTGGAGAGTTCGGTCGGTATCGCCCAGGGCGTCGCCCTCGCCGCAGCGCTTCCGCCGGTGGACGACGAACGGTTCGCCCAGCCGGACGGGGCTCCGCTGGCGGCCGGACTGGGAACGGTGCGCCTGTTCCGCGACGATGTCGCCGCAACGCCGCTCATCCCCGAGGGCGGCTGGCTACCGGTGGGGCGGGTGGAACCCGATACCGTCCCCGTGGCACCGCCCGACGTCCAGCGACGGTGGCATGAGAGGCTGGGGCGTGTCGCCGACCTGGCCGGGATCAACCTGGCCGGGCTTGATCCGCAGGGGGTGGTCGGATGAGTTCGACCGAGGTTGCCCGGGCGCTGGTCACCGAGCTCGTCGCGCTGGGGGTCACCGACGTGGTCCTCTCCCCCGGGTCCCGCTCGGCGCCGTTGGCCTATGCCTGTGCCGACGCCGAGGCCGCCGGGTGGGTCAGCACCCACGTCCGCGCCGACGAACGCACCGCCGGCTTCTTCGCGCTGGGGCTGGCCCGCGCCACTCAGCTGACCGGATCGCTGCGGGCGGTCGCGGTGGTCACCACCTCGGGCACCGCGGTGGCGAACCTGCACCCGGCGGTCCTGGAGGCCGACCATGCCGGCCTTCCGCTGCTGGTCATCTCCGCCGACCGGCCGCACGAGTGGCGCGGCACCGGGGCCTCGCAGACGACCGACCAGCCGGGCATGTTCGCCCGGGCGGTCCGCGCCGAGACGGAGTTCCCGGCGCGCTTCAACCCGCGCGCGATCCGCGGCCAGCTGACCCGCCTGGTCGCGGCGGCCCTGGGCACGCGGAGCGGCGATCCCGGTCCGGCCCATCTCAACGTCGGATTCTCCGAGCCGCTGGTCCCCGAGAGCCGCTGGACCCCGGAGGAACGGCCCGCCGCCTTGGCCGTCGAACCCGCCCCGCGGCCCCGGCCGGTGCTGGTCCCAGCCGGCGTCGCGACCCTGCTCGTCGCCGGGGACGGTGCCGGCCCCCAGGCTGCCGCCCTCGCCGAAGCGGCCGGCTGGCCGCTGCTGGCCGAGCCGTCGAGCGGTGCCCGCCTGCCCGGCGCGATCGTCCACTACCAGCGACTTCTCGCCGACGGGCTCGCCGCCGACGCCCGCCGGGTCCTGGTGGTCGGCCATCCGACACTGAGCCGGTCGGTCGTCCGGCTCCTCGGACGCACTGACGTCGAGATCATCGTCGTGGCACCCTCGGGCCGGTGGACCGATGTCACCGGCACCGCTGCCGCGGTCGTCGGGGCCGTCGATCCCGAGCCACCGATGGCCGACGACCGCGCCTGGCTGGCGCGCTGGCGGGCAGCAGACGCTGCGGTGGCAGCCGTCCACCAGCCCGATCAGCGGGAACGGGCAGCCGGAGCGGTGTGGGCGACCGAGGACTGGCTGCTGGTCGGCTCATCGATGACGGTGCGGGCCCTCGATGCCGCGGCTCCCGGGCTCGAGCGGGGTGCCCGCGTCACGGCGAACCGCGGTCTGGCCGGGATCGACGGACTGATCGCGACCGGCCACGGGATGGCCGCCGGCCTGGGTGCTCCGGTCCGGGTGGTCCTGGGCGACCTGAGTTTCCAGCACGACCTCGGCGGCTTGGCCCGGGGAACCGAGGAACCGGACGTCGACCTGCAGCTGATCGTCCTCAACGACGGTGGTGGCGCTATCTTCGGCACCCTCGAACATGCCAGTGCGCCGGCGGACCTGCTGCGTCGCTACTTCACCACCCCGCAACAGATCGACATTCCGGCCGCCGCCCGGGCTCTCGGCGCCGACGGGCGGCGAGTCGGCGTGGCCGATCTGGTCGCCGCGCTGGCCGAGCCGGTCCGTGGCCGCTCCGTTCTCGACGTCGGCCTGGGTTTGAGCCAGATCGGTGAGTTCTGAGGGTCAGCGATCAGGATTCGTCGCCGTCCCCACCCGGCGCCGCGTCGATGGCGCAGGAGGCCGTTCCCCCGGGCAGCCGGTGCCGATTCCGGGAGATGAGGTCGTAGCCGGCCGACGCGACCCGCTCCAGGGCCCGGCTGCCGAGGACACGTCCGGCCAGACGCAGGGGTTGCGGGGCAGCCATCAGGATCGCCGCGAAGGCGTGGTGTCCCCACACGATGCTGCCGTCGGGCATGACGACCGGCATCTCCGCGACCGCACGCTCGGCGTCGACGCCGAGAACCGACAGATCTTCGGCCTGAAGCGACGACACCCTCACCGCGCTCCGGATGCGCGGAATCAGCTGCGCTGACCGGGCACAGAACCCACAGTCGGCGTCGTACAGCACCAGGGGACGCTCCACCCGTCCAGTGTGTCAGACGCACCCTCCCGCGGGTGACGGCCTGGGCAGCGACAGCACCCGGCGGCAGCGCGGCAGCAAGCCACCGTCGGTGCTGGCCTCAGGGCCCCCCAGCGGCAGGCCGACACCACTGCCTGCGCGCTCGAGGTGACCTACGATGGGGGTCCTTAGCACCGCTCCCAGGAGGCCTCCCGTCATGAAGCTGGCCCGGCTCTACGCGATCGGACTCACCCTGCTCGGTGTGTTCCTGCTGGTGGTGACGCCACCAACGCCGACGAACCGCATCGTCGGGTGGCTGACCGTGGCGTTCTTCGGGGTGGGCACCCTGATCCTGTTCACCCGGAGACCGAGCCTCGAGTCGACACCTCAGCGAGGACGAGCGGTGTTTCACGCCATGATCCCGGACGACATCACGGTTGAGCGCGAGACCGATATCGATGCGGAATTGGACGAGTACTGGGTGCACTCGTCAGCAACGCAGCCGCTGTTGCACGTCGACGCCGTCCGATGGAAAGAACCCGCCGAGTATCAATGGAGCGTCTCGGTTGTCCTCGCCGAACTGGCCCAGGGTTCGGAGTCGGCGCCCATCCTCGACTTGGCCATCGACGATGCCCTGGCCGCCACGGCGCAGGTGGTGGAGGTACACCGTGATGACACCGAGACCTGGGTGGTCTCCGGTTCGCCGCGCGGCGAGGACCTGGTGCGCAACGTGGGCGCTGCCGTCACGAGTTCCCTCCCCCGGGTCGTCGATGATCTGTAG
>JBKEBV010000039.1:0-1910 GCA_047973315.1 Propioniciclava sp. | reverse complement strand
CGGACGGCAACGTCGTCGACTACACGATGCCAGACCTCAGCGGAGTCGACATGGTGCTCATGGGCATGCGCGGCCCGGACAACGGTGACAACTTCACCGGTGCCGGCATGAACGATGACGGCAGCTTCTATCCGCTATCGCTGCAGTGGGGTTCGTACACCGCCGACGGGCCGAACGTGCGGAAGACGTCGATCGCGGGTGACATTCTGGCTGACGGAAGCCAGGAGAATCGCTCCTACTTTGGTGCCACGTCCAAGATCGGCAACGAATACGATCTCGTGGCTCTCAACCGGGTGTCCGAGGCGGTCGCGGCGTTGGAGAAGGGAAAGAACGGCAAGCGGAAGACGCATGGGACGAAGAACATTCCCATCATCGTCACGGTGAAGGCCAAGACGGCTTTTGTTCCTGCGGAGGTCGAGCCGCAGGTGGATGCTCTGCTCGTTGGCTACTCGGTGTTCGATTCCGTGCTCATTGAGGCAGCGCTCGGGATCAAGGAGCCTCACGGCCAGTTGCCCGTGACCGCCCCGAAGGACATGAACGCGGCCGAAGCCCAACTCGAAGATGTGGGCGACGACACCGAGCCCTATGTGGACTCGGACGGTCACATTTACACCTTTGGCTACGGGCTCAACTGGAAGGGCGTCATCGATCGCTCCACCCAGAAGAGGCGGCGTTAGCGCCAGGACGACCGCCCCCATCGTCCGGGCAAGGAGCCGGGAGGACGAGGCCCTCCTCCCGGCTCCGCTAGGGTCTGCCGCATGAAGTTTGAGGCGACGATTGAGCCGTTCGGTCCTGCGGCGGCAGTGGTGCTTACTGATGCCCAGGTGGAAGAGCTGGGCGGGGGTAGGCGTGCGGCAGTGATCGTGGGCGTGGGTGAGGTGACCGCGCGCCTCCGGCTGTCCGTCATGGGCGGTCAGAATGTCATTGGGCTGAGCAAGGAAAGCCGTGCCACCCTGGGGGTGGATCGCGGAGACATGGTCGAGGTGGAGATTACGCTTGACGCAGAACCCCGCGGGGTGGATGTCCCCCCTGCGTTAGCCGAGGCGCTGGCTGCCGACGCGGATGCCACAGCAGCATTTGACCGGCTCGCCTACACCCACCGCAAGGAGTACGCACGGTGGGTGGCTGAGGCCAAGCGGGACGAGACGCGCACCCGGCGGGTGGCGCAGGCCATGGAGATGATTCGCGAGGGCAAGACCCGCTGACCCAGATGGTGCAGGCCACCATCTCGGTGACTCGCTGTCACCAAGGCTACGAGGTGGCTGTGGCGAGGCCCTGTGGCGAGTTTTTGCACCAGGAGCCACCGAAACGCCTCAAAATGCCCGCTCTCGGGCCTCCTGGTGCAAAATTTGGCCAATCCGTGCTGGCTTCACCAGTTCTGAAGTCAGCGGATGGTGATGCGCCACGGCAACGTCAGGACGCCGGGTACGTCGAGTTGCGCGAGCAAGACATCGAGGGGGTTGGACGTCCTCAGGGTTTCGATGGCCGCTTCTAGGGTGTCGATCCGGGTCTGTGACGCACTCAACATCGCGTTGGCGGATTCACTGGATTCGGCCGGGCGCAATCGCGCGAGGAAGGGGATCGACGGAATGCCACGGAGTTGGATGCCTGCACGGTCCAGCTCGGCCAGGGCGCAGGCGCGGTCGATCGCTGTCGACATGCCGCCCAGGTGGTCCACGAGCCCCCGCGCGGCGGCGTCACTGCCGGTCCAGACGCGTCCCTTGGCGACCTCTTCCAGATCGGTCAGCTCCATGCCGCGGTCCGTGGCGGATTTGGTGGTGAAGTCGCAGTAGATGTCGTCGAGCATCTGGTTCAGGACGTCCCACTCCTCGTCGGTAAAGCTGTCCTCGCCGGTGAGCATCCCCGCCCGGTTCCCCACGTTGATCCCCTCGCGAATGAGCCCCAGTTTG
>JBKEBV010000211.1:0-34977 GCA_047973315.1 Propioniciclava sp. | reverse complement strand
CACGTGGAGATCCTCGAACTCGATGACCTCCGTCGTTGCTATGAGGCAGTGAGCGATGCCGACGCGGAGGCGCGCTTCCGGGTTGTCGATGAGGTCTTCGCCATTACCGAGGGCACCGATCTGGAGAACGTGCGCTTCCAGTCGCGAGTATCGGTGGCGCTCGACCACCTCCTCCAGGAGTATGCCCTCGACACCTTGTCCTACTTCCACATGGGCAACTCCGACGACATCTACAGCAAGCTGGCAACGGCCTTCCCTATCGGCGCAACGCTGCTGTCGACCCGGGGCTACCCGACGGTCACCGAGTTCGAACTGCGCGCGGGGGTGGCCATGCACATCACCAGCATGCTCGGCGGCGGCGGCACCTTCACTGAGGGACAGGCCCTTGACTTCGACCGCGGCCATGTCGAGTTGGGTCACAACGATGCTGCCGATGCCTCGATCACGTCCGACCGCCCGGTGCTGCGCAGCCTCGAGGTCTTCCACGGCAAGGCCGGTGGCGGTGCGTCGGTCGAGGCGACGGTGCGGCCCGGCCCGGTCACCCAGTTCTCGATCGGGGAACTGCATGACGGCAGGTTGCGCTTCATTGCCTCCGAGGGGGAGGCGGTTCCCGGTCCCGGCATCAAGATCGGCAACACCACCACGCGTATCGACTTCGGGGCCGATCCCGGCGACTGGACCGACGCGTGGGCCACCTCCGGCTCGACCCACCACTGGTCGATGGCGGTCGGGCACCTCGCCGCCGACATCGAGGCGGTCGCCTCCCTGTTGGGCGTGGAGTACGTCCGTATTCAGCCTTGACCTTCACCTTCCGATCCAAGGAGAAACTGATGACTGCCGAACGTCGCGTAGCTGTGGCCGATCTGCTCCCCCGCCGGGACCACCGCAGGACCCGCATTGGACTGGTCGCCGGAGGACTCGGCGCCTACTGGCCGCAATTCCCCGACCTGCTGCCGCAACTCGAGGCGTCCACCGCCTACGTGCGGGAACGGTTCCAGGGCTGGGAGGCGGACGTCACCGATGTCGGATTCATCTCCGATCCGGTCGACGGAGCCGCCGCTGCCGAACGGCTCCGTGTCGCCGACGTGGACCTGGTGGTGTTCTTCCTCACCACCTATCTCACCTCGAACATGGTGCTGCCCATCGCGCAGCGCGCCGGCGCGCCCGTCCTCATCATCGACCTCCAGCCGACCGAGGCCATGGACCATGCCACCTTCGACACCGGCGCCTGGCTCGCCTATTGCGGCCAGTGCTCGGTGCCGGAGGTGGGAAACGTCTTCCGGCGAGCGGGTATCCCGTTCCGGTCCGTCTCGGGGTTCCTCCGCGACGATGCGGCGTGGGCCCGCATTGAGCGCTGGCTCGCAGCAGCGAAGGTGCGGGGCGTGCTGCGGCATGCACGGCACGGGCTGATGGGGCACGTCTATCCGGGCATGCTCGATGTGTCGACCGATATGACGCTGGTGTCGGCCCAGTTCGGCGGGCACGTCGAGGTGCTGGAGTTTGACGATCTCCGTGAGCGGGTCAACGACGTCACCGACGCCGAAACGGCCGCGCGGGTGGACCTGGCCAAGCAGGTATTCGTCATGGATGAGGCGAGCGTGAATGCCGAGGACCTTGCGTGGGGTGCCCGGGTCTCGGTGGGTCTCGATCGGCTTGTGGACGACTTCAATCTGGATTCCCTGGCCTATTACCACCGCGGCCTCAACGGCGAGCAGCATGAGCGGCTCGGTGCGGGGATGATCCTCGGGTCCTCCCTGCTCACCGCGCGGGGCATCCCGCTGGCCGGTGAGTACGAGTTGCGGAACAGCATCGCCATGCTGGTGGGGGATGCGCTGGGGGCAGGCGGCTCGTTCACCGAGATCCAGGCCATCAACTTCTTCGATGGCGTCGTCGAGATGGGGCATGACGGCCCGGCGCACCTGCAGATCAGCCAACGTGATCCTCTGCTCCGCGGCCTCGGCGTCTACCACGGCAAGCGCGGGTGGGGTGTCTCGGTCGAGTTTGACGTCAGGGAGGGCCCGGTCACCACGCTGGGGATCGGGCAGGACCGGGACGGCAGTCTCACCTTCATCGCCTCGGAGGGCACCGTCGTGCCGGGGCCACTGCTCCAGATCGGGAACACCACATCGCGGGTCGATTTCGGGTGCCACCCCGGCGAGTGGGTGGATGCATGGAGCGCCAGTGGGGTGGATCACCACTGGGCGCTGTGCACCGGCCACAGGGCCGAGGAGATCCGCGCGGTCGCGGAACTTATGGAGGTCGACTTCCGGCTCGTCCGGGTGCCCTGAGCCCTCATCCATCGATCTCGCCTGTTGCGCGACCCCGTTCGGCACGCTGACGGTGGCTCGGGGTCAGTCGGTGGAGTCCCTCCGTCGGAGGGACTCGATGAAGTCACGGTCGACGGCTCCGGCGCGACTGCCTCCCTCGTCGGTGGCCCCGCCGTCCGCGTCCGAATTGCCGGGGGCGGGGTCGGTCGCGTCCGGGCTGTCGTCCCACCTGGTCGGGTCCAGGGTGCGGTCGCGCTGCAGCAGCGACTCCCGGGTGAGAACCTCTGGGTGCGCGGCCGGCGTGATGGCGTCGGACGCCTCGGCCTGGGCTTCTTCCGGGATCCCCTGCCGGGGCGAGGGCGGATTCATCCTGATGAGTACCAGAGACACCACCACCATGGCCACCAGCAGAATGGCCCACCAGACAGGCATCGGCATGGCTTGCTCCTCACGTCACACAACGCTGGGCGGCTCGGGAAGGAGACAAGCCTACCGTGACCTGCCCGGAACGTAATGCCGGGGTCTGCTGGCCATCCCCCCTAGGCCAGCAAACCCCGGTGACCACTACGTTAGGCGGCCGGAGCGTTCCTTGCTATCCCCCCCGGGGGTGACCGGACTGGGCGCCACCTACCCGGTAGTTTTATTTTCATCTACTATGGGTTGGCCGCATCATGCCAGCGTTGATGGGCTCAGGGGAAGGGACGCACCATGGAACGGCTCATTGAGGGAACCCCGGGAGAACGGGCCCAGGTATGGGTGCAGGAGCGTGGTGGCGGCCCTCTTCAGCTGCGCGGCGAGGTGGTGATTGAGGACCTCCGGCCCGTGCTGACATCCATCTCGTCATGGTCGGGAGCCAACGGTCCGCTGAATCCGGTCACCCAGTTCATGCTGCGCCAGGCGGCAGCACGCCTGGCCGACCGCCTCACCGGCGATCACCGGCTGGCCGGGGGCCATTCCACCGATCACGTGCCGCGGCTGCTGTCGTCGGCGCTCGGCCACCAGCCCTTCGTCGAGTCGGTCCTCCAGATGAGCCAGCACCAGATGCTCCGGCGGTGGCCCCAGGCGACCGCCTGGTACACCGACGTCATCAACTACATGGTGCGCTCCTCCCGTAATGAGGAGGCCGACCGGGTGCTCAGCGAGCAGGCGCCGGTGTGGGCCCGCGACACCCTGGGCGGTTTCCTGCGACGCCTGGCCGAGCATGTCTCCCGGGTCGGCCAGAACGAGTCCGAACAGCGGGTGGCCGAGGCGCTCCAGATCCTGTGGCCCGATTTCCCGCCGGTGCAGCAGGCCCTCGCCGACACCCGGGCCGAACTGGGCGACCGCTGGCAGCCGCTCTTCCTGGCGATCTTTGACGCCTACGGTCTGCGGCTACGAGCCGATGTCGAGCCGGCGACGCTGATCTGGGCGATCGACTCGCTCAACGCGCGCCAGACACTGGACAACCTGGCCGGATTCCCGACCGTCGAGAGGACCCCCTCGGGTGAGGCGTGGTCGACCAACGCGTGGGGAAGCCTGGTCCTGCTGGCCGGCTCGTGCACCGACCATGACGGGTCGGCACTCACCCCGACCCAACTCAGCGAACGTGCCCCGATCCACTCGCTGGAACTGGCCGTCGCCTGATCCAACCCGTGCTTCCAAGAGGTCTCGAGACGCCGCTGCGCGGCTCTTCCACCAGCGCGGTGTCCTCGGTTCCTCGCGATGCTGCTCCGGGGTCGGGACGGCCTCAGACCTCGAGGCCGAGCCGTTCCAGCAGCGGGCCGAGCTCTGGGTCGCGTCCCCGGAAGGACCGGTAGGTCTCCATCGGGTCGACCGAACCCCCCGGCGCCAGCAGGCGTTTACGGAACCGGGCGCCCTGGGCGAGCTTGTCGGCCTCCGACTCGTCGAACCAGGCGACGGCGTCGGCGTCCATGACCTCCGACCACAGGTAGCCGTAGTAGCCAGCCCCGAAGCCGCCACCCCAGATGTGCTGGAAGTAGGTCGACCGGTACCGCGGCGGCACCAGGCCTGAGGACACCTCCGCCTCGGCCAAGGCGCGCGCCTCGAACTCCTCGACCTCGTCGCCGCTGGTGGGCAATCCGTCCAGCGGCGTCTGATGCCATGCCTGATCCAGAAGGGTGGCCTGGAGCCGGGCCAAGGTCTCAAAACCTTGGTTGAACTTCCGGGCCCGACGCAGCCGACGCAGCCACTCCTCCGGCAACACCCGGCCGGCCTCCCACGCCCAGTGCTCATTGACTTGGGAGGGGAACTCCATGAAGTCCCGCGGCACCTCGGTGCCCGCCGTGCTCGGATAGCGGCTGTTGGCGAACAGGGCGTGGAGCGCATGCCCGAACTCGTGGAAGAGGGTGAGCACCTCCTCCCAGGTCAGCGTCGTCGTGGTCGGCGAGAAATTGCAGTCGCTGGCGACCACCGGCAATTGCCGCAACAGCTTGTTCGCATTGACGATCCACGACGTCCAGGTGCCGCCGTCCTTGGTGTCCCGGGCCCACAGATCGAGGCTGTACAGCCCGATCGGGGTGCCGTCGGTGTCGTGCACCTCGAAGACCTGCGCTTCGGGGGTGTGGCCGACGAGGTCCTCGCGGCGGGTCAGCGAGATCCCGTAGAGCTCATGGGCCGCCTCGTGGGTGGCCTGGAGCACCCGCTCCAGGTCGAGGAAGGGCTCCACGTCGGCCAGGTCGACCGCGTAGGTCTCCTTACGCACGATGCCAGCCACATACTCCCAGTCCCAGGCGGCGAACGTCGCGCTCGGATCGAGCTGTTCCAGCCGGGCCGACAGCGCGACCGCGTCGGCGTGGGCCTGGGCGTGGGCGGCCTTGCCGAGAGGGCCCATCAGCCCGTTGATCGCCCGGGTCGTCTTGGCGCAGGCCGTCTCAGCCATGTAGGCGGCATGATTGCGGTACCCCAGCAGACAGGCCCGCTCGGCGCGAGCACGGGCGATGTCGACGATGAGCTGCCGGGTGTCATAGGGCCCGCCCAGCCCGCGGGTGACCGCCGCGCGGTGCACGCGCTCACGCAGTCCCCGGTTCGCCAGACGACTGAGGACGGGCTGCTGGGTGGGGCTCACGATCTCCATGCGCCAAGTGCCGTCCTCGCAGGCCAGGGCGGCGATCTCCGCCGGGGAGAGGCCTTCCAACTCGGCCGGATTGGTGACGACGACCGCGGCGGCCAGCCGGGCCTTGCGGTTCACCCTGGCGAAAGTCGTGGTGAGTTCGGCCAGACCGGCGTTGATCGCCCGCAGCCGGGCCTGATCGGTCGGACTGAGCGTGACGCCGGCACGCCGGAAGGCCCGCATCAGCTTCTCCAGGAACCACCATTCCTGGGCGTCGAGGGTGACCAGCCCGTCAGCCACCCGGCTGGCGAGCGCGACCACCCGTTCGTACAGGGCGTGGTCGAGGTAGATGGCGTCAGCGTGCGCCGCGAGCAGCGGCGCCAGGTCCGCCTGCACCGCGTCGATCTCCGGTGTCGACCAGGACAGCCGCACCGCCCGGAACGCACCCTCAGCCCGGTCGAGGAGTTCGTGGGATTGCTCCCACGCCTCCAACACGGTGGCCGCCGTGGCCGGCGCCGGGTCCGCGGCCAAGCGAGCCAGGGCCTCGCGTTGCTCGGCCATACCAGCCTCGAACGCCTCGCGGAAGTGCTCCGGCGTCAGCCGGGCGAAATCCGGCAGCTGATACGGGAGAACCGACCGCTCTGCCAGCGGATTCGACGGGTCAAGCGCCATGCAAGACAAGGTAGGCCTCCGGGCGCCCACGCTCAACCCGGAACCCGCCGGTCAGCGCATCACGCCCGGGGCTGTCACCGACCAGTCCGGGAACACCTGAGCGGCCTGGGCCGGGCTGAGACCGAAGCGCTTCATGATGACCTCGCCCAACAGGTCGCGATAGTCATTGCTCCCCGGCACGTCGCCGCGATCGAGTGAGCCCAAGCCTTCCCAGTTCCCGTGCACGCCACCGGTGACCCCACCGCCGAGCACCAGGGCGAGGCCGCCGTGGCCGTGGTCGGTGCCGGCGCTGCCGTTCTGCTCGACCCGGCGTCCGAACTCGCTCATCACCACGACGGTCGTGTTCGACAGCTTGTCCCCCAGATCCCGGGTGAAGGTCGCCAACGCCCGGGCCAGGGACGCGGTCAGGTCGTGGAAGTCGCCCTCGCCGGCGCGTCCCATCTGGGTGTGCATGTCCCAGCCGCCCACGTCCACGGTGGCGACCCGCATCCCGGCACCCTGTCGGATCAGGGAGGCGACGCTGGCGAGGGCCTTGTTGACGGTGGTGTCCTCGTAACCGCGCGCCGACGGCTCCGGCTCGGCCTGGTCGATCGCGCGGGCCTGGTCGGCTGCGGCGAGGGCCACCAGGGACTGCTCGGCAAAGGGGTGGTCGATGCCGGTGTAGAGCTTCCGGAGAGCGGTGAGGGACGCCTCATGCGTCGAGCCGGTGCCGGTGAGGTCGAAGGTTGCCAGCTCACGCACCACCAGGGGATGGTTGGCGCCCAGCAGCGATCGCGGCGCGGCATTGCCGGCGGCGAGACTGCGGAACGTGGTGCCGGTGCCGATCTGCTCCAACAGTCGGTCGAGCCATCCTGTTCGCAACGAGGAACCGGAGAATCCGCCCCGCTCGAGGCAGTCCTGGGCCTGGACATGGCTCCGGGTCAGGTGTGGGGTGGAGATCGCCGGGACGGCTGCAAAGCTGCCGGCGTCAATCAGCGGTTTCAGCGGCGCCAGCGCCGGGTGCAGGCCGAAACCCCGACCGAAGGCGAGAAGCTGGCTCGCTCGCAGGGCGACATCGGGGCGTGCGGCCAGGTAGGCCGGATCGTCGGCGGGGACGAGCATGGACAACCCGTCCATGCCGCCGCGCAGGAACACCACCACCAGGGAGGAGGTGGCCTCGGTCGGATCGGCGTAGGCGACGCGGGTGGTGACCACCTGGGAGGCCAGCCCGGCCACGCCGACCCCCAGGCCGCCGGCCAGCAGCCGTCGTCGCGAGAATCCGCGTGACCACGCGCGCTGCCGTTCGGCTTCGTGGCGATCGTTGACCTCGGCCATGGCGCGCACGGCCCCATCGGCGCGGGTGGGTCCCATCTGCTCCCAGTCGGGGCAGTCCGGATGGAGGGAGTCAACAGGTGCGAACGCGGGAGGGTTGCGGGGGCTCATCGTGCGGTCCTTCGGTCGGTCAGTGGAGCTGCCAGTAGATCGAGTCGAGCATCAGGGCTGCGACGTGCAGACCGAGATGGCCGACCGGAGCGGCCGGATCCCCCTCAGCCCGGCCGAGGAACTCGATGATGACGCTGCGGGCCGCGGCCGGCAGGTGAAGGCCGGCGATCTCGCCGGTGATCCGGTCCACCCAGGCCCCGACAGTCTCGTCCCCGTGCGGCTTCCAACGGTCGTCGGGAAGATCCAGGCCCTTCCACCAGCCGCCCGTGAGGGCGCGGTGGGTGCTCCACCGGGTCAGCATCTGGCCCGAGGACTGCCACGCGCTGGCGACGTCGGGGAATCCGTCCGGCGGATCCCATCCCATCGGGCAGTGACCGGTGGTCACCAGCCGCCAGCGCATCACCTTGACGGCCTCGGACAGCTGCCCCTGCGGGCGGTATCCCAAGGCGCGCACCGTGGAGATGAGGTCCTCCTGGGGGCGTTTGGTCTTGCTTCCCACCGAGGACCAGAACTCTTCGGAGGTGACGATCGCCTGCAGCACCGGGACGATGGCGGTGTCGTGGTCCAGGTAGGTCTGGGCGAGGTGGTTGACGAGCTCTTCTGATGGGCTGTCCGAGACGAACCGGACCGCAAGCCTGCGGGCGAGTGTCCGAGCGGTGCCCGGGTGGGTGGCCAGGTAGTCCAGGTAGGCGTCGCCGAGGTCGAGGCCGCCGTCAGCCGAGGCGTTGTCGGCGGTGAAATCGAGCACTTTCACGGCGCCGAGATAGTGCCGCTCAGGGTGGTAGCGGAACTCCTGGCTCGGCCCGTCGATGCCCCGTCCTGACAGGATCCAGGCGCTGTTGAGCACGTCGGCCTCGGTGTAGCCGCCGGCAACACCGACGGTGTGCAGCTCCAGCAGTTCGCGCCCGAGATTCTCGTTGACGTGGGCCCGGGTCGACTTCTCGTTGTTGAGGTAGCGCAGCATCGCCGGGTGCCGCATGGCGGCGAGCAGCATCACACGGTAGCTGCCGAAGGCGTGTTTCCGGATGACCGAGGCGTAGTAGTCGGGTCCGCCCGACCACGTCTCACCCGAGGGCATGCTGACATGCAGCAGGTTGGCCAGGACATCGACGGTGACCTCGAACAGTTGGCGCGCGGAGTACATCCGCATCCCGACTGCGCCCAGCACGCACTCGTTGACGGCCTCCCAGCTGTAGCGTTTGATGCTGCCCACGACGGCGGCGATACCGGTTCCAGCCTTGTTGTAGCTGCGGGCGACCCTCGCCCCATCCGGATCCTCGAGGGCCGTCGGCGACAGTTGAGCAGCCAGCCAGGCGTCGATGCCGAGTTCCTCGAGGGAAGCGAGGTCGGCCGGACTGGCACCGAAGGTGCAGCGCCGGATCAGGTGGGCCCTGGCCTGCTCCTCGGTCAGTGGTCCCGCTGCACCGAAGGCGTTCGCTGGCTGGGACACTCCGGCGGCGACGGCGGCTGGTGAGGTCGCCCAAGTCACCGATACCCGGGCTGAGGCCACGGCAGGCGCCCGGGCTGGCGCCTGCCGTGGCGAGGCCGAGGGCGTCCCCTCGGGGGTGGGGGATGACGAAGGGGGAACCGGGGGCGTCATCTCCCCAGACGGGTCGACCGGGTCCGCGACGCCGGTCGAGGGGGTGGGTGCGCTGGGGTCAGCCGATCCGGTCCGGTCGGGTCGGGCAGGCTGGTCGGGCGATGCCGGGTGGGCGGATTCGGGCGACCGGCGCAGGATCAGGGCTGGGTCGACCTGCTGGCGGATCTTCGTTCGGGCCTGCTCGAAACTCGCGTCGCGATCGACGGCGTCGCTGCCGTCCTGGGCGCGCATGATCCGGTTCGACTCCGGGCTGCGGCCCTTGGCCGCGGGCATCGCCTCGGTGGCGGGGGCGGCGGGCTCCTCCGACCAGGTGGTGGTCTGCTCCGGCGCGGGCGTCGGGTTCGGTACCGGGGGAACCGGGGTGCGACCCGAGCCGGTCGTGGTGGGCGTCGGGCTGCTGCCGGGCTGGCGGCTCACCGGTGCTGCGGCGTCGGCCTTCGGGAGGAGTCCCTGCAGCCCGGCGGCACCGGCGCCTGCTGTCCCGAGTGCTGCCGCGCTTCCGAGACCGAGCAGCAGGAGTCCGCGGCGGTTCTCGGGCGGCGGATTCTGCGGTTGGTCGGCCACGGGGGCAGGGGGATGCTCACTCATGGGTCCTCATTGATCGGTGTGGTCCCCGGGAGGGGTGGTTGAGAATTTCGTGAGAAACACTCAGGTATGTCCTACCACAGCCCGGCCACAAGGGCGCCAAGAACCCAAGAACCTCTCAGAATCTGATCAGATTCACGGTCAGGTGTGGCCTGCGTACGGTACGGCGGACGCCTCAGCCCGGATGCACCGATTCCGCGCGTGCTGCCCGAACCCGTCCGGGCGCGCGGCAGTGTCGACGGTGCCCACGGGAGACCCGGGAGCATGACGCGAGGATCGACGCCCGCGCCGGCCGGGGTGTCAGTCGCGGCGGTGCCGTCGCTGGCTCCGGGCTCAGGAGGGCAGCTCGTTCGCCTCCATGCGCGCGATCCGTTCCCGGTAGGCCTCCGGCATCACCCGTCCCCGGGCGACCTCCTCGTCGGGGAACCAGGCGTAGGGCTCGGTGCTCGCCACGAAGACGAGGTTGCCCCACGGGGTGAAGTCGCCGCTGCGGACGACGAGCTTGGCCGTGGGGATCAGCTCGGTCATGACGTGGTCGTGCGGGGTGATGGCCAGCGTGGCGCCGCTGCCGCGGAACGCCTCCTGGATGGCGGTGTAGCCGTGCGGGTTGAACTCGCGCAACTCCTCCGAGAGGGTCAGGTGCTCGGCGAGCACGTGGCGCAACAGCACGGTGAGCACCTGGGGGACGCTCGGGATGCCGTAGTCGACCGCCAGATCGACCCGGCGGACTCCGTCAGGGATCGGGCAGCCGGCATCGGTCACCGCCACCCGATCGCCGTGCCCGAGTCGGGCCACCGCCTCGGCCAAGGCAGGGTTCAGGATCTGTCGGGTGCGCATCGGTCTCCTCCTCGTCGAGTTCAGCTGAATGTTACCCGTCGCCGCTACGGTAGATGCCGGCTGCGCCCCGAGGCGCCGGAGGGCTGGTCACGAGTCGGCTGCTGAGGCGCGTGACACCTGTCATGGTGTGATCGTGACAGGCGGCACAGGTGCCGGCCGGTCCCCCACGATTCGCTGGAACCATGACCAACGTGATCGACCTGACAGGTCTGGAGAAAACCTTCCATCCTCGGGGCGAGGAGCCGGTACGGGCGGTGCGCGGTATCGATCTCAGCGTGGGCGGCGGCGAGGTTGTCGCACTGCTGGGGCCCAACGGTGCCGGCAAGACGACCACCCTCGACATGGTGCTCGGGCTGAGCTCCCCGAGTGCGGGCACCGCGACCCTGTTCGGGCTTGACCCGCGACAGGCGATCGCCGCCGGCCGGGTGTCGGCAGTGCTGCAGTCCGGCGGCCTGCTGGGCGACCTGCGGGTTCGCGAGATCGTCGCCGTGGTCGCATCGATGTTCCCCCGGCACCAGGGTGTCGCCACCGTCCTCGAGAAGGCCGGGCTCAGTCAGCTCGCCGACCGCAAGATCGCCAAGTGTTCCGGTGGCGAGCAGCAGCGGATCCGGTTCGCGTTGGCGTTGCTGCCCGATCCCGACCTACTCATTCTCGACGAGCCGACCGCCGGCATGGATGTCACCGCCCGTGCCGACTTCTGGGCGACGATGCGCGCCGAGGCGGACGAGGGTCGCACCATCGTCTTCGCGACGCACTATCTTGCCGAGGCTGAGGACTTCGCCGCCCGCACCGTCCTCATCGACCGTGGCGCCGTGGTCGCCGACGGGCCGACCGCCAGCCTGCGGGAACGTTCGGGTCAGCAAGAGATCAGGATCACCGTCGCCGATGTCGCCGCCGCCCGCCGCGCGGTCGCCGACCTCGGCGGCACCGTCGTGGCCGTTGCCGGCTCACGGCTGACCATCCACGCCACCGCCTCCGACCAGCTGGCGCTGGTGCTGCTGCGCGACCTTGGCGGATCCCAGCTCGAGGTCGTCCTCCCCACCCTGGAGAACGCCTTCGCCCAACTCACCGGAACGGAGTCCTGAACCATGGCCTACTACCGCTTGGAGATCCTGCGGATCCTGCGGGATCCGGTGACGATGTTCTTCGCCGCGATCCTCCCCGCCTTCTTCTTCCTGCTCTTCGGGGCCCGCTCGGCCTACGGGGAGTATCCTTCGGCAACGGCAACGTCGCCATGTACACCATGATCGCCATGAGCGCCTACGGCGCGGCAACCGCCACCACCGTCATCGGTGGCCAGGCCGCCGTGGAACGCATGCAGGGGTGGAACCGTCAGCTCGCCCTGACGCCGATGTCTGAGCGGACCTTCGTGGCCACCAAGGTCGCGGTCGCCCTCACCATCGCCACAGTGCCGATCCTGCTGACCTATCTGCTCGGCCTTCTCACCGTCGCAGCGGCCCCCGGACAGGTGTGGCTGACCTCGGCGCTCATCGCGTGGGCCGGGTCGGCGATCTTCGCGCTCTACGGTCTCGCCTTCGGGCTCGCGTTGAAATCGGAGGCCGCCTTCAGCGCAGCATCCGGGTCCCTGGTCATCTTCGGCTTCCTCGGCAACGTGTTCATGCCTCTGACCGGAATCATGCTCGACATCGCCCGGTTCACCCCGCTGTACGGGGTGGTCTCGCTGGCCCGCTATCCGCTCACCGGCGGTGAAGGAATCAACCTGGACAGCGGTGACACCTTCGTCGAGCCCTTGTGGCCGATGGTGGCTAACGTGGTCGCATGGACGGTGCTGCTGGCTCTGGTGGCCGGACTGCTGGTGCGCAGGGCCCGGGCGCGCCGATGACCGAGAGCGATCCGTGGGGCCGGTACGGCTGGCTCGTCGGGAGCGTGTGGCTGGTGTTCCTGGTCGTCCCTGCCCGCGCCATCCTCACCGGAGACCTCACCTGGCCGGGCAGGATCGCCGCGTTGGGATGTCTGACCGTGTTCGCCGTCGTCTACATCCTGGGCACCCGGCGGACCTTCCAGGACGAGCAGGTCGCCACCGGTGGCCCCCGCGCCTGGATCAGCCTCGCCGTCATGGTGGCCATGATCGGCGGCGTTGCTGCGGCAGTGGGGACGCAGGCCATCGGGATGCCGATGTTCATCATGACCTACGGGATGTTCGCCTTCGCGTGGCGGACCTCGCTCATCGTCGCTGTCACCACCGTCGCGGTGACCTTCGGCGCCCCGGCCCTCCTCGGTCAGACCCGGGAGTGGATATCCCTCGGCATCGTCGCACTGCTGGTCGGCGTGGCGACAGCCGTCACCCGGATCGCCATCGACCGGGCTGAGCGGTTGCAGCAGGAACGGGAGGTGATGAACCTGGTCACCGAGCGGGACCGGGTGGCCCGCGACGTCCACGACGTCCTCGGCCACACGCTCACCGTGATCGCGGTGAAAACCGACCTGGCCGAACGTCTGGTGCGGGTCGACCCGGAGCGGGCCGCGGCGGAACTCGCCGAGATCCACGCCCTCACCCGAACAGCGATCGCCGAGGTGCGGGCCACCGTGGTCGGTCTGCGGGCGCGTGACCTGGACGAGGAACTCGCCGCTGCTGGTGAGGCATTCGGTCTGGCCGGGATCGAGGCCGACCTTCCCGCCGACACCGCCACCGTGGACCGGCACCGGGCGGTATTCGCCTGGGTGATCCGGGAAGGGGTGACCAATATCATCCGCCACTCCGGCGCCGTCACGCCGTCATCACCCTCGGGCCGGCAAGCGTGACGGTCAGCGATGACGGCCGCGGCGCCAGGGAAGCCTCCGGGGAGGGGCTCACCGGCCTGCGCGGACGCGTGGCCGACGCCGGTGGGGTGCTCACCGTCGAGGACCGGCCCGGGGGCGGAGTCACCCTGCGCGCAGAGATGAGCCGACCATGATCCGCATCCTTCTGGCTGATGACCAGGCCCTCGTCCGGGGCGCCGTCGCCTCCCTGCTCAACCTGGAGACTGACCTCCGCGTCGTGGCCGAGGTGGGCGACGGTGACGCCGTTGTGGCGGCAGCGATCGAGAACGACGTCGACGTCTGCCTGCTCGATATCGAGATGCCCGGTCTGGACGGCATCGAGGCCTGCGCCCGACTCAAGGCTCAGGCGCCCCGGATCCGCTCCCTCATCGTCACCACGTTCGGGCGTCCGGGGTACCTGCGTCGCGCACTGGATGCCGGCGCCAGCGGCTTCGTGGTCAAGGACACGCCCGCGCGGCAGTTGGCGGAGGTGGTGCGCAAGGTCCATGCCGGCCTGCGGGTCGTCGACCCCGATCTGGCCGCCTCCTCGCTGGCCGAGGGTATCAACCCGCTCACCGCGCGGGAGGCCGACGCCCTCCGGGAGACGCTCACCGGAGCACCCGTGTCCCTGATCGCCTCGCGGCTCTTCCTCTCCCCGGGGACGGTCCGCAATCACCTGTCCTCAGCGATCGGCAAGGTCGGCGTCTCGACCCGCGCGGAGGCTGCCCGGGTCGCCCAGGAGCGCGGTTGGTTGTAGCGCCTCGAAGGAGCGCCGGTGGGGGCCGTCCACAGGTCAGCCAGGATCGCCACCCCTGCGATCACGACCGGGCAGCGGAGCTTCGGTCATGGGACCCCGCCACCGTCCGGGCCCGGCCGTCGGGCCGCTTCTTCCCGTGGAGTCAGGCGTTGCTGACCCGGGAACGGTGACGACCCTCCACCACCTCCTGGATCAGGCTGACGGTCTCCGGCAGCAGGTCAACCCCCAGGGTGCGGACCTGGCGGTTGAGGCGGTTGACCAGGCGCATCACCTCGTCGGTGCGACCGCTGGCCCGTTCGGCACGGATCCGTTCGCCGAGCAGCAGCTCGTCCTCCGGCGCTGCCACCAGCGCCCGGTTAGCTGCCCAGCGGGCGCCGTCGAGGTCGTTCCGCTCGCGGGCCTTCCGGGAGGCCACCACCCCCAGGTCGCGGATGAGGGCGCTCATCTCGGACCGCACCTCCTCGGCCCATCCCCACTGACCGGGGGCAGCGTCGGCGAGCGGGGCGCCACGCACCAGATCCAGAGCGGCGCGGAGACGTTCGTCCGGCATCCGATTGATCCCGCCTTCGGTCAGGGTGAGCAGATCCTGCCAGTCCGAGGTCACATCAGGATGCAGATGGATGCGTCCGGAGTAGGCATCCGGGAGGTACAGGGCCCCCTCGGTGTCGCTGCCGAGCCAGGACCGCAGCCGGCTCAGATTGGATCGGCGGGTGGCATCCGAGACGAACAACTGCGCGGTCATCTCCGACGGTGTGCCGCCGGGGTGCTCGAGCAGCCACGCGCAGTACTCGATGCACTGGCCGACCGCCCGCGCCGGCGGCTCGCTCGCTGCGCCGTCGAGTCCGATCGGTCCCAGCAGCCGGACGCGAGGGCCGGAGAGGGCGGGGGCCGGGCGTAGATCGACGATTCTCACGGGTTCCTCCGGATCCTCGGCCCACCAGGGAGCGCGGTCGCTGGCCTCGGCGTCGGCCAGCGTGAACAGTTGACCCAGGGCAGCCCGGGTGTCACCGGGCAGCGTCTGGGCCACGCACTGGTGTCCGTCCGGTGTCCGCACCCGGGCGGCGCCCTCGTGGTCGATGACCTCCCAGGCGGCTTCGCCGGCGTCCGCCCCGACGGGGAGCGCCGCGGCGACGCCACAGGGCGTGCCCTCGACAAGATCGATGAGGAAGCGTTGCTGCTCCGGGCTCAACGGAACTTCCACCAGGACGACGAAGGGTGTCCACGCCTCCGCCAGATCCGGATCGAGACGGACACCGGACCAGGCCCGGGTTCCCAGCTCCTGCTGGCGACGACTGACGAGCTGCTCGAGGGTCGTCAGCGCCTGGGACACGTCCGCGGTCACCGTCACCCGGTGGCTGCCGGCGATGTGGGCGAAGTCCTCATCCTCGGTCACCACCAGCAGCTGGACCTCGGCAGCCCATGGGGCGCAGGCGAGTTCGACGAGCATCGCTGAGAGGGATTCGGCCGCCAGCCGGGCACCGTCACCGCGGATGCCCAGCGATCCTGCGGCGACCAGGTCGACCATGAGGAGGTGGTGATCGTCGTCCTCGCCGAGGGTGACCAGCGCCGGAAAGGCGACCGGAGCGGACACCTCCTCCAGGTCCTGCAGTCGCGACCAGGCGATCGCCAGCCGGTTGCCGATGCGCTGGAAGCCGGGTGGCACCCCGGGATCGGTGTCGAATCTGAACTCCAGGTCGAGGTCGCCCAGCACCACCGTCTCGACACCGGGAACCGGGTGCTTCTCGCGGTGCCAGTGGTCAGCCAGATGACGCATGGCGCGGGCGAGGAGCTCTTTCCGGTCGGGTTCGCGCGGTGGGCCGACCAGCTCCAGCGCCGTCCGGGCCCGCGTCGCCGCCACCCCCGCGGAGGCGAACCGGCGTCCGACACCTCGGGTGCGATCCTGGAGCCGTTGCCGCAGCGCGAGCCCACTGATCACCGCGGATGCAGTGACCATGGTCAGGCCGCCGGTCACCCCGGTGACGGCGGCGACGTCAAGGCCGTCCCCGGGATCCTCGGCGGTGACCTCGGTGACCTCGGTGACCTCGGTGGCCTGCAGGCCGTCAGCCGTGGCGGTGTCGGCCTCGTCGTCGGAAGGTTCGGGGTCAGGCGCCAGGGCGGTGGCCTCAGCGCTCGGGCCGGGTGCCGCCGCGGAGTCTTCGCTGCCGCTCCCCGGAGCCGGGCGGGACGGCGGTGTCGGCTCGCCGGCCTCCCAGGGCAACCGGAGAATCCATCCGACGTCAATGACGTCGGGATCGGCGACCCGGTCCCGGTTCAGTCGATGGATCTCAGGCCACCGGTCAGCCTCACCCAGGTGATCGGCCGCGATTCCGCTGAGGGTGTCCCCGCGCACCACGCGGATCAGCCGGACCGGGTCGACGATGCTCAGCCGGGTGCCCGGATCGAGGTTGGCGGTCGGATCGGGCTGCAACTGCGGATTGGCCGCGACCATCGTCCGCCAGGCGCTCCCATCGCCGTAGTAGTACTCCGCCAGGCTCCACAGGTCGTCGCCGGGTTCCACGACATGGCTGATGGTGTCGTCGCCGGCCTCGGCGTCGGTCTCATGGTCCGGCGGATTCCCGGCCCGCTCCAGGCCGTGGTCGGCATCACGAGCATCGTCCTCGGGATCGGGCGCGGGGGTGGCGGTCGGCGTGTTCGTGGGTTCCTCGGTCGGCACCAGGGGCGGTGGTGCTGCCAGAGCGGGGCCGGGGATCCCGGTCGTGATCGCCGCCGTGAGCAGGGCGCTGGCCAGGGCATTGCCCCAACGGAATCCGGGAAGAACCGGCGGTGGGCGGCGCGATCGCAGCGCAGCGACCTCACCGGCCAGCGCAATCAGCCAGCCGACCCAGGCGATCCAGCCGACCCCGGTCAGCAGGGCGAGCAGCAGGCGGACGTCGGTCGGGCTGGCAAGGCTGAGGGATCCCCAGGCGGTGAACCCGAGGGTGCTGAGCAGGAGCGGAGGGGCCACCACCAGGGTGATCAGGGCCGACCAGGCCAGAAATCGTCGGGTCATCGTCTACTCCGATAACGGTCGAGGGGAGACGTGGCTGAGGCGTCGACGCGCCAGTGCCCGGGCAGCCCCGGGAGCAGCAGGTCGGCCAGCGCGACCCGGCAGCCTACGTCGACCGAGACCTCAGCCGGCTGCCCCAGCTGAGCCGAGAATCCACCGACGTCGATGCTGTGGGTGAGGCCGCCGCCGCAGTGGAGGTCGGCGTCGGCGATGTCGGAGGCGATCACGGCGTCGGCATCGGCCCGAGCCGCCGGGGCCGTCCGGGCGATCGATGCCGCCCGGGCGCCCGACGCTGCCACCTGTTGCAGGGTCTGCTGGGCGTGGGCGAGACGACCGCCACCGATGACCAGGCCGATCAGCAGCACCACGGCGGGGATGATGATCGCGAACTCGACCGCGATCGCCCCCCGATGTCCCGCGTCCTCGCACCCGGGCAGCCGTTCCTGTGCGGCGGCCGGGCGTGGCCTGGCCGCCGCCGGACCGCCCGGTTCCGTCCGCCACCGCCAGACCATGGTCAGTACTCCTACGGGTGAGTGATCCGCTCGAGCGGTCGGGTGGCGCCTTCGCTGACCCGGCTCTGCCCCAGGTCGACAAAGGTCGGCATCCGGCCGGTGACCGTCATCCGCACCGTGGTGGCGGTCACCTGAACATCGACCGTCACCTCCTTCATGCCCCCGTCGGCGGCGATGCTCGCGGCGAGCTGGCGGGCCGCGGTGTGGTTCGACCCGAGCAGGGCAGCCTCCTCGGCTCCGGCAATGGCAGCATCGGAAGCCACCGAGCGCCCGTGCAGCCAGATGCCCACCTGGATCAACCCGAGGATGGTGACCAGGAGCACCGGTGACAGGATCGCCCACTGGACGGAGTCGTTCATGCCCCGTTCATCGCGGCCGCTCATGATCACGGATTGATCTTCAACTTGGCATTCACATAGTTGGTCACGAACCCGACGATGACCAGAGCGACCGCGACCGCCCCGGCGATGATGATCGCCTGTTCGGTCGACTGGGACAGCCCGCGCTCGTCGCGGCGCCGGTAGCGCGTGGAGCAGACGGTGCCGACGACGGCGTACAGGAACAGGGTGCTGCGGCGACGGACGTCACGCATGGGGGGTCTCCTTGCATCGGGGGTAGTCAGCCGTTGGTCACGAGTGTAAGCAACGGAGGGACGAGAAAGAACAGACCGAGGATGAGGCTGGGGACAACCATGACGATGGTCATCCGTTCCGAACCCTCGGCCGCCTGCATGGTTGTCGCATTCAGGTGGGCATTGCGCAACTCCCGGACCCGGGCGCGCAGGGTGCTTGACAACGAGGCGCCGGACTCGTCGAGGCGCATCACGTCAGCGAGGTCGACCAGGGCGGGCAGTTCCAACGAACGGCCGAGTTCGCGCAGTTCGGCGTAGGGGAGGCGTTGCTGGAGCCGGGCCCGGTCCAGCGCTCCCCGGATGGAGGCGAACACCGCGACATCGGACATGGACGCCGCCGCATTCAAGGACTGCGGTGCTGACTGGTTGGCGAGCCGTTCGAGGGTCACCAGGTCGAAGTACATCAACAGCGCCTCGGTCGCATCGGCATCGGTGCCGCGGGCGGCGACCCGCAGCTGGATATCGGGAAGGATGAACCCGACCGCGCCGAGGACCAGACAGGCCAGCAGCGGGAGCACCGGAGCCGACCCGGTGATGACCGCAGCGGCCGCCAGCGCCACCAGCGGGATCAGCAGGCCGGCTGCGGCACAGAGCACCTTGATGCCCAGGTGCCGGGCTTGGGTGCGGCCGCGGAGCTGGAGTTGACGATCGAGTTCGGGCGAGGCGGCCTGGGGGTGCCGCTCCAACCACCAGGAGCCGATCCTCTCGATCCCGGTGGGACGCTCGGTGGTCGCCGGGGCAGGTGTGGCGTCGCCGATCACGGCGAGCGCATCGCTCAGCCGGGCGTGCTGGACCCGGAAAGCGCTGATGATCAGCACCAGCCCGAGGGCGAGCAGCATGCCGGGGACGACGAGCAGAGCGGCCGTCATGACCGGGTCCTCAGCAGCCGGGCTCGCGCGCGGGGGAGGGTCATCCGCCGCAGCATGACCAGCGATCCGAGGTAGGCGGCCAGCAGAACGGTGAGAATCACCTGTCCGGCGGGGGTGCCGAACGGTGCGAAGAAGTCCTGGGCCAGCAGCAGCGCTGCACCGAGGACGACCAGGGTGATGATGGTGATCTGACGGACGACGACGCGCGGCTTGGCGCGTTCGGCCTCGACCTCCCGGAGGGCCCGCAGGCGGTCCTGGATGGAGTCGGCCAGCGCGGCGAGGGTGATCACGCTCCCGGTGCCGCCGCGCTCGACGGCCAGGATGAGGCTGGCGATGACCGCGTCGGCATCGGGGTTGCTCAGGTCGTCGGCGAAGGCGGTCAGGGCGTCCCGGGGCGTCCAGCGGTCGTCGAGGCGGCGCACCAGGAGCGCCAGGGGTTCGGTGAGGCGGTCGGGTGCCTGCCGGGCGCTCAGCCGTAGCGCGTCGGTGATGGACCTACCGGTGGCCATGGTGGCGGCCATCCCCCGGACCCAACGGTCGAGGGAGCCGAGCAGGTCGATCTCGTCCTGGCGGGGGGCCGAGAGCAGCTGCGGTAGACCGACCACGGCCAGGGGTGCCGCGACGAGCATCACGTACCACCCGGTCCAGGCGGTCAGGCCGACACCGAGGACGACGGCGAGCAGGGCGATCACCCACGACCGGGCCGGAACCTGCTCGACGCGTCGACGCAGCCGTTCCGCGGCGGACGTGGGGGAGGCCGTCGGGCCGGGCACCCGGCGCCACCAGGCGAGGAGGATCACCATTCCCGCCACCGTGAGCATGGACGCCAGGACGATACCGACCGTGGTCATCGGGCCCTCCAGTCGGTGAGGTAGGGGGCGAGCTCTTCCATCAGGGCGGCGTCAGGATGGTGGCGGTCGGCTTCCCCGTCCCGGCCCCGCTGATAGACGAGGTGGGTCACCGGTCGGTTCCCCTCCAGAGCGCCGGTGAGGGAGCGGACCTCAGAGATGCTGCGCGTCCGGACCCCGCCGCGCCAGGTCGCATCATCCAGTTGGACGTGGATGAGCAGGTGAATGTTGTGGGCGATCTGTCGGAACGCTTCGTCGACGCTGATCACCCCGCCCTGGGCGACGCGCGCCGCCAGTCGATCCATGGTGGAGGCGGCCGAATGCGAGTGGGTGGTGCTGAGGGTGCCGGCACCGGCTTGCATCGCCTCGAACATCGCGCCGGCCTCCACGCCGCGGACCTCGCCGATCACTAGGCGTGACAGGTTCTGGCGGAGGGCTTCGGGGATGAGGTCGGCGACGGTGAACTCGCCCACGTTGCGGCCGCCGGCCATCTCGCCGAGTCCGACACGGGCCTGGAGGGCGAGCATGTTCGCCCGGCCGGGTTGGAGGTGGGTGAGGAGTTCGTAGTCGGTCTCCAGGGTGCCGAACCGTTCGTTCTCGGGGATGGAGGCGATCAGGGCGCGCAGCAGGGTGGTCTTTCCCGCTCCCTGGTCCCCGGCGATCACCAGGGACTTGCGGGCGAGGATCGCCGCGTGCAGGAGCTGGCCGACCTCGTCGGGCATCATCTGGCGGTCCACCAGTTCGGGGAGGGTGATCGAGGTCAGGATGTGTTGACGGATGGTGATGCTCGGCCGGTAGCTGAGGCCGAAGCCGATGGCGTGGAGGCGGTGGCGGTCACCGAGGGCGACGGTCATGGTCGGGTGGGCGTCGTCGAAGGGGCGGGGCGGGGACACGGACTCGCCGAGGAATCGGATGGCCTCGACGAGTTCCTCGTCCCGGTCGGCGACGGGCGGGTGGGCCTCGCGGCGTCCGTCGCCGTACTGGACCATCACCGAGTCGCAGCCGTGGATCTCGATGTTCTCGGCCTCGTCGATCTCGAAGAGGGGTTGCAGGCGGCCGTATCCGAAGATGGCGTCCTCGAGCGCTTCGGCGTAGGCGCGTTCGCGCTCCAGGGGCCAGGCTTCGCCGAACTGGGTGCGTTCCTCCGCGTACTGGCGGAGGGTGCGCCGGGTGACGGCGCGGCCGAGGAGGCGACGGTCGTCCTCGGACAGGGGGGTGTCGTGGGTGAGGGTGTGGGCCTCGATCTCGCGGGTGATCTCTTCGGAGGCCTTGCGGCGGAGGGCCACGATCAGGGCCCAGTCGATCTCCTCCGGTGAGGGGAGCGGTGCGGCTGCGCGCCGTAGTTCGGGGGCGCTGGCGGCGTAGTCGACGGGTTTGAGCAGGGGCACATCGGCCAGGCGCCGCATGGACGGGGGCGTGTCGGTGGGGTTCTGGTCGGGTGTGGCGGATGGTTTGCCCTCGTTGTCCCCGCCCGGCCGGGCTGGTCGGCGGTGCCGGCGCACGGGTGGTTGGCGGGTGTCGGGGGTGGGCGAATCCATGATTCTCCGGGGTGTTCGGGGTGTGTTCTGCCGAGGCTAGGGGTTTCCGGCCCGGCTTGCCAGCTTTTGCCGGTCCCGCCTGGGGACGTTGGCCGAGGGGCCGCCGCCGCAGGGACGGTTCGGCCCGCCGGAGCAGGGCGGCCGGATCAGGCCCGGTGGTCCAGCCCGGCCCGGATGGCTTCTCGCAGGTTCTGGGCGGCTCTGGCGTACCCGCGGGCGAGCGCCTGGCGGGACCAGTTGGCGGCAAGGTCTGCACCGTCGGAGAGATCGGCGGCCTGCCTCGGCTCCCAGGGAATCTCCGCCCAGACCGGCAGCCGGAATTGCTCCGTGACCTCCCGGCTGCGGTACGGGCGTCCCGGGCCGACCAGCACCAGGCCCACCTGGCCGGGTGGGGCCGCCTCCACCAGGGGCGGGATATAGAGCCGCAGCGCCGCCAGGCTGACCAGGGAGGTGCGGCACACGAGGGCGACCGAGGTCGCGGCGCCGAGCAGCGCCTCCGGAAGCCCACGGTGCCCGATGCGTCCGGCGTCGACGATGACGTCGCCGGGGTGTTCGCGCAGCGGCTCCTGAAGCGGGGTCCAGACGTTCTCGAAGTGGTCGACGGCCTGAAGGTGGGTGAAACCGGGGACGAACCAGTGCGGCGGCGGAGCCTCCGACGTGGGTGGGAGCGGTGGTGGCGGTAGCAGCAGCCGGTTCTCCTCGAAGGCGTGGCGCAGGTCGCGCCGCTCCCGGTGGGCGTGGATGAGGCCCTGCATGCCGAGCCCCTGGGGTGAGCGGCCCTGCAGGTAGCCGGCCAGCACCGCGTGGCTCGCCGACCGATCGGCATCCATCAGGACGGCTTCGTCGGGCCACTGCAGCACCAGGCCGAGCGCTGTCGTGGTGACGCCGGGGGCTCCGGAGGCGCTGGTCAGGACGAGCATTACCGGTTCGACCCCGTCTCGATGAGGGCGACCCGTTCGCGGGAGGCCATCTGGCTCACGGTCTCGGCCCGGGACTCCGCCACCACCAGATTGATCACGACGGTCCCGTCGGGCTGCTCGGCCGGCGCGCTGGCGACGGTGGCCGGCACGGTCGTGGCAGACGCGTCGCTGTCGTTCCCCTCCTGCGGAAGGGTGACGACCTGGACGGTGGATCCGGCGACCAGACCGGTCGGGTAGCGTCCGGCGGCCAACCTGACCCCGACGCGTGCCACCTCCGGGGGGAGCGGATTCTCGCCGTAGGAGCCGTCGACGAGCAGGGACCCGGCTACCAGATCGGTGAGCGCGGTCTGGCCCACCACGGCGTCGATCTGAGTGGAGGGAACGGTGCTGAGCTCTTCGCCGGCGCCGACCGACACCACGGCCAGGTCCCCGGCCTCGATCGTCTCGCCACGGTGCACCGTCGCTGAGACGAGGAGGACGTCGTCGGTGTGAACCAGGGTGGTGACCAGGTAGGCCGAGGCGAGGCCGCCGAGGCAGACCGCCAGAATGCCGCCGAGCAGCCAGGCCGGCTGGCGGCGGAGGCGAAGCGGCGGTCGGCGGGCATCGGGGGTGGAGGAGGTCATGATTCTCCAGGTTCGGGGGTGTGTGCTGCTGAGGCTAGGGGGTTCGGGCTCCGATCGCCAGGATTCGGGGTCCAACGGTCGACGCGGCATCGTCGGCCCCGACGTCCTGCTCATCCCCTCGACAGCTGCCGCCTGCACACAACAGACCCCGTCACCGGTGGGGCCGGATGATCGGCCGTCTCGCGGGCGACCACGACGTCCACACCCGGGTGCTCCGGGGCCACCGGACGTTCCGCGGAAATTTTGACAGGACTTCGTTAGCTAAATAACTTAGGTAAGCCTTAACTAAAATTGGAGTTGCCCAGCATGTTCCTCGGATCGTTCCTCATCGGCCTGCGCGAGGGCCTGGAGGCCGCGCTCATCATCGGCATCCTGATCGCCTACCTGCGCCGTGAGGGGCGGGGCGACCTCATCGGCCGGATCTGGTCCGGCGTGGGAGTCGCCGTCGTGGTCTCCCTCGGCCTGGGCGCCCTGTTCACCTACGGACGCCACGGTCTGAGCTTCGCCGGGCAGGAGATCATTGGTGGCACCCTCTCGCTGATCGCGGTCGCGATGGTCACCTGGATGGTCTTCTGGATGGTGACCGCCGGCGGTGGGATCAAGGGCGAACTCGAGGCACGGGCGGGCGCCGGGCTCGCCTCGGGCCGTGGCTGGGCACTGTTCTGGATCGCGCTTGTCTCGGTGGGACGCGAGGGGATCGAGACCACCCTCATGCTGTGGGGTTGGGCACTGCAACCGCTGGCGCTCACCGGCGCCCTGCTCGGGATTCTTGCTGCCGCCGGACTGGGCTACCTCATTTTCGCGGGGATGATCCGGATGAACCTGGGCGTCTTCTTCCGATGGACCGGACTCCTCCTCATCGTGGTGGCCGCAGGCATCCTCGCCTACGGTGTCCATGACCTGCAGGAGGCCGGGATCCTGCCCGGTCCCTTCTCCGGGCACCCTGTCACCCCGACCGACCTGCGCACCGGCGACGTTCTCGTCGGACTGACCGACGGCCCCTTCTGGATGGCATCCTTCCCGTTCGGATGGGCCTTCGACCTCAGTGCCGCGATGGACCCGGCGGGAGTGGTCGCCGCTCTGCTCAAGGGCACCGTCGGCTTCGTCCCGCAGATGAGCTGGATCGAGGTGCTCGCCTGGGCGCTCTACATCGGCATCGTCGCGCCCCGATTCATCCGACTCACCTTCTTCTCGCACCGCCGTCGTCACTCCACCCCCCAGCACCGACCCACCCCGGCCGCCGACGCGGCAACCGTGGTCACTCCCAACGCCCCCGTCGGCGCCGCTCACCCGACCGCAATATCCACCCAAGGAAAGGAACCTTCGTGCACACCCTGACTCGCTCCCTCGCCGGCGCCGCCGGTCTCGGGCTCGTCCTGACCGGTTGCACCACCAACGCCCCCGCCCCCACAGGCTCGTCGTCGGTGAACGCGGGCACTCTGCTCGTGTCCTCGACCGCCGACGCCTGCACGGTGTCCTCGGCAACCACGACCAGCGGCACCGCGACCTTCGAGATCACCAACGAGGGCACCCAGACCACCGAGTTCTACCTGCTCGGTGCTGACGGCCTGCGGATCGTCGCCGAGCGGGAGAACATCGCGCCGGGTTCCTCGGCCCAGCTGACGGTGAACCTGCAACCCGGCGACTACTTCACTGCCTGCAAGCCGGGCATGCGCGGGGCGAACGTCGGCGAGGCCGCGTTCACCGTCACCGGCGATCCGGTCGAACTGTCGGGTGAGGACCAAGAGCTCTTCGACGCCGTCGTGGTCGACTATGTGAACTTCGTCAAGAACGAGGTAGCCGAACTCCAGCCCGAGGTCGCCGCCCTCACCGAGGCCTACATCGCCGGTGACGACGAGCAGGCCCGCACGCTGTTCGCGCCGACCCGGGTGCACTACGAGCGCATCGAGCCGGTCGCGGAGGCGCTCGGGGTGCTCGACCCGCGCATCGACTACCGCGAGATCGACTACAAGGCCGAGGCCGATCAACTCGTCGCCGACGATCCGACCTTCACCGAATGGCTCGGCTTCCACCGCATCGAGAAGGACCTGTGGGTGCCGGCCGAGGATGCTGTCCAGCCCGACGGCAGCTCGGCGTGGGACGACTGGAGCGTATCCAGCCAGGCTGATCGCCAGCGGATCGGGGAGACCCTCCAGGCCGACATCGCCACCCTGTACGCCACCGTCCACTCCGAGACGTTCATTGCCGATCAGCAGATCGACGTCGCCACCGTCTCCAACGGTGCTGCTGCTCTGCTGGAGGAGGTTGCCGTCACCAAGGTGACCGGCGAGGAGGACTGGTGGTCCCACACCGATCTGTACGACTTCGCCGCCAACGTCGAGGGAGCCCGGGTCGCGTTCGACCTCGTCGCGCCGATCGCGGAACGTAAGGGTGCCGACGGCGTCGAACTGGTTGACCAGATCAGCACCGAGTTCGACGATCTCGAGGGGGCGCTGGCCAGCTACGGCAGCATGACTGACGGTTTCGTGGGTTATGACACCGTCGACCGGGCCGGCCAGCGGGACCTGGTCACTCAGATCGATGCGGCCCGCGAACCGCTGTCGAAGCTGACCGGCACCGTCCTGGGAATCGGCTGACCATGAACGGCGCCGATCCCGGGCCCAGCCCGGAGCAACCCGCCCCCAAGAAGCGAACCGCCGGGGTGAACCCCGCACGTTCGGCGACCGCCGCCGAAGGGTCTCCGCCCCGGCGGGGGCTCTCCCGCCGGGGTCTGCTCGCGCTCACCGGGGGTGCGGGGATCGGAGTCGGTGTGTTGTCCGGGCTCACGCTGGCCCCGTCGGTCCGGGGTTCGGCCGCCCCGTCCGACGGGCTGGAGTACCCCTTCTTCGGGGATCACCAGGCCGGGATCATCACCCCGGCGCAGGACCAGATGCACTTCGCCGCCTTCGACCTGGACGCCGACCTTGACCGGGCCGAGCTGATCGAACTGCTCCAGGACTGGACCTATGCCGCCCAGCGGATGACCCAGGGCCTCGACGTCAGCGCCGCGGGGGCGTTCGCCGGACCGGAACTGCTCCCTCCCGATGACACCGGCGAGGCGGCAGGTCTGGGTGCTCAGGGGCTCACCCTCACCTTCGGGTTCGGCCGGTCGCTGTTCCGGGCCGCTGACGGCGCCGACCGCTTCGGGCTGGCGGCGCAGCTCCCACCGGACTTCACCGACCTGCCCACCATGGTCAACGATTTCCTCGACCCGGCGTCCTCCCAGGGGGATCTCTGCGTGCAGGCCTGCGCCAACGATCCCCAGGTGGCCGTCCACGCGATCCGTAATCTGACCCGGATCGCCGTCGGGCGAGCCCGGATCCGCTGGTCGCAGATCGGCTTCGGGCGGACGGCCTCGACCTCAGTCAACCAGGACACTCCGCGGAACCTGTTCGGTCAGAAGGACGGCACCAACAACCTCAAGGCCGAGTCCCCGGGCGAACTCGACGAACACGTCTGGATCTCGTCGGGTCCACGCTGGGCGCACGGTGGCAGCTACCTGGTGGCCCGCCGGATCGCGATGACCGTCGAGGTCTGGGACGGGGTGCAGCTCAAAGAACAGGATCGGGTGCTCGGCCGGGCCAAGGGCAGCGGTGCTCCGCTGTCCGGCGGCGACGAGTTCACTCCGGTCGACTTCGCGGCCACCGACGAGGCCGGCCGTCCGCTGGTGGACCCACGCTCGCACGTGGCCCGGACCCACCCGGACAACAACGGCGGGATCGCCATGCTGCGCCGGGGCTACAACATCGTCGACGGCAACGACGATCTCGGCCGGCTCAATGCCGGCCTGTTCTTCATCGCATTCGTCAAGGCGCCGCAGCGGTTCGCCACTGTCCACAAGAACATGGCCCGCGATGACCTGTTCATCGAGTACCTGAAGACCACCTCCTCGTCGGTGTTCCTCGTGCCACCCGGCTGCGCGCCGGACGGCTACCTCGGGCAGCCCCTGTTCGCCACGTGACCCGCGGCACCGTTCAGGTCCCGATCCGGGGGTGGGTCATGTCCAGCGGGACCACCCACTGATCGAATTGCGCCGCGGTGAGATAGCCGAGGCGCAGCGCCGTCTCCCGTAGGGAACGACCCTCGGCATGAGCGGTCTTGGCGATCGTCGCGGCCTTGTCGTAGCCGATGTGCGGATTCAGCGCGGTGACCTGCATCAGGTTGCGCTCCAGATTGTCGGCGATCCGGGTGGTGTTCGGTTCGATGCCGACGGCGCAGTGGTCGGTGAAAGCGGCGCAGGCGTCGCCGAGCAGGCGGATGCTCTCGCCCACCGCGTGCGCCATCACCGGCTTGTAGACGTTGAGTTGGAAGTTTCCCTGGCTCCCGGCGAAGCCGACCGTGGCGTCATTGCCGAACACGCGGGTCGCGACCATGGTCATCGCCTCAGCCTGGGTGGGGTTGACCTTGCCCGGCATGATCGAGCTGCCGGGTTCGTTCTCGGGGATGGTGATCTCGCCGATGCCGTTGCGGGGGCCGGAGGCGAGCCAGCGGACATCATTGGCGATCTTCATTGCCGCCATGGCGAGCACGCGCAGTGATCCCGACACTGCCACCAGCGCATCGTGGGCCGCCAGGGCGGCGAAGGTGTTCGGAGCCTGCCGGAAGTCGAATCCGGTCTCCTGGCTGATCATCGTCGCGGTGAGTTCCCCGAAGCGGGCATGGGCATTGAGGCCGGTGCCCACCGCGGTGCCGCCGATGGCGAGATCGGTGAGGCCGCGTTCGGCGTGACGGACCTGCGCCAGCGCGAAGTCGAGCTGGGCGACCCAGGCCGAGATCTCCTGTCCCAGGGTGATCGGGGTGGCGTCCTGCAGGTGGGTGCGGCCGACCTTGACGACATCGGCGAACGCGGTCGACTTCGCGGCCAGCACGTCCCGCAGACGCTCCACCTGGTCGTAGAGGAGTTCGTGCAGATCGAGAACGATCGCGATGTGCATCGCCGTGGGGAAGGTGTCATTGCTCGACTGGCCCCGGTTGACGTGATCGTTGGGGTGGATTGGCTGTTTCGACCCCAGCTCTCCGCCGAGCAACGCGATGGCCCGGTTGGCGATGACCTCGTTGGCGTTCATGTTCGACTGGGTGCCGGATCCGGTCTGGAACACCACCAGCGGGAAGTGGTCGTCGAGCCGTCCGGCCACCACCTCGTCGGCCGCCGCGATCAGGGCGTCGATCTGTGCCGGGTCGAGGGGGAGCTCGCCGAGCTCGGTATTGGCGCGGGCCGCGCTCTTCTTGAGGATGCCCAGGGCGCGGATCATCGAGCGTCCCCACACGAACGTGTCCCGTCCGATCGGGAAATTGCCGATGCTGCGTTGGGTCTGGGCTCCCCAGTAGCGATCGGCGGGAACCTCGACGGCCCCCATGCTGTCAGTCTCGGTCCGGGTCGGGGTCATGAGGAGAGCATACGGACGCGCGACACCCGCAGGTGCCCAGGTCGGGGGGGGGTGGCCGGCGAGCCGAACCCCGCCACCGGCGGACAGCTCCCAGTGCCTGCGACCCGGTGTCCCCCGGTCCCGGCTGGTGTCATGGGAACCGGGCCACCGGGATTTCCCTGCCTGTCAGGGCCGATTTGGTTTCCCGGCCGTCGGTGACTTTGATGGGGTGACTGGCGGGCAGAACGCTCAGTGAAGGAGAGACCGATGGGCGACGAACAGACGGCCGCGGAGTTCTGGGAGGCGCGGTACGCCGATACCGACCAGGTGTGGTCGGGGCGGGTGAACCCCGTGTTGGCGGCGATAGTAGCCGAGCTCCCCCCGGGCCGGGCGCTGGATCTGGGGTGCGGCGAGGGCGGCGATGCCGTCTGGTTGGCCGAGCACGGATGGACGGCGGTGGGCGTCGATCTCTCCCCCACGGCGGTGGAACGCGGCCGCCGGGAGGCCCGGGCGAGGGGTCTGTCGGAGGAGGTCACCCTGGTGGCTGCCGACCTGGAGGCCTGGCTCGCCGACGCCGCCGATCGGACCGCGAGCACCGGTGCGGCTGCGGAACCGGGCTTCGACCTGGCCGCGGCCTCCTTTCTGCAGTCCTGGCCTGTCGAGATCCCTCGGGAGGCGATCCTGCGTCAGGCGACCGGCGTCGTCGCTCCCGGAGGGCGACTGCTGGTCGTGGCACACGCCGCGCCGCCGCCGTGGGCCGATCCCGCGCTGGTGGCCGACCGGCCGTTCCCGCAGCCCGAGCAGGATCGCGACGCCCTCGGCCTCGACCCGGACCAGTGGCGGATCCTGGTCTGCGAGCGGCGGCAGCGCGCGGTGACCGCGCCCGATGGGAGCCCCGCCACCCTCCTCGACAGCGTGCTGCTGGTCCAGCGCCGATCATGACCCCGGCGCGCACCCCGGTCATCGCGATCACCGGATACCTGGGTGCGGGCAAGACCAGTCTGCTGAACCACCTTCTCCGTCAGCCGGGCGCCCGCCTCGGGGTGATCGTCAATGACTTCGGCCAGCTCAATGTCGACGCCACCTTGCTGTCGGGGCAGGTGGACGCCGCGGTGCCGATCTCGGGCGGATGCCTGTGCTGTCTGCCCGATGCCGGCGGGCTCGACGACGCGCTGGCCAGCCTGGCCGATCCGCGGCTGGGGCTGGACGCCATCCTCGTCGAGGCCAGTGGTGTGGCCAACCCGCTCACGCTGGCGGGCCTGATTCATGCCAGCGGCGTCCGCGGGGTGCGGCCGGCCGGGGTGATCGAGGTGATCGACGCGGTGGAGCATCGCCGCACCATCGGTTCGTGGCTCCAGCCGCCGGCACGCTACCGGGCGGCGACGCTGGTCGCGATCAGCAAGGCCGACCTGGTCGGTGAGGAGGACCGGGATGCGGTGCTCGCCGAGATCCGGGCGGTGGTGCGGGAGCGCAATCCGGAGGTGGGCTTCGTCCTGGCCCATCACGGCCGGATCGACCCGGCTCTGGTGTTCGACATCGCCGCGCGCGAGGATGCGCAGCCGATGCTCCCCCTGGTGGATGCTGCCGCTGTCGGGCACGTTCACGCCCGATCTGCCTCGGTGCAGGTGCCGGGCCCGATCAGCGCGAGCGCTCTGGTCGACCTGCTGGAGAACCCACCGACCGGTGCCTACCGGATCAAAGGGCGGGTTTCGGTCCGCGGGGCGCGATCAGCGTGGGGCTACGACGTCCATCTGGTCGGCCGACGGGTCCATGTGGAGCCGTGGGTCAGCGCACCACCGGTGGGCGAGCTGGTCGCCATCGGTCTCGACCTCGACGCGGCCGCCGCACAGGTCCGGCTGGACGCCGTCGCGGCGACCGCGGGCGACGGGCCGGATGTGAACGGACTGAATCGCCTCCAGCGGTACCGCCGCCTCAGCGCCTGACCGCGCCCGAGCGGGTTCTGGCCGGGCCGAGGACGAAGACGCCGGCCGTGAAGCCGTGACGATCCCACCGCGCGCGCCGAGGGGCGACGCGATTTAGAGGACGTTCTTCTTGTGTAAATGCGGCGGGTGCTGGCTCTGGCGCCCTCGCCCCCGCTATTGTGTGCATGATCGCGCAGATACGCGGACAGCTCAGCGGGACCAGCTCAGGAGAAACAATGTCAGAAATGTCGGCCGTGGCGGGCGGCGACGCCAGCCTCTGGGCGCGGATCGATCGCGGCGACGCGGGCCGCACGCTTTTCGTCGCGGCCTGCGCCGTGACCGTAGCTCTGGGGGTCAGCTGGCCTTCGCCCCAGGTCCCGGTGGTAGCGGCCGTCGGGCTCGTGGTCGGATGTTGGCCGATCGCCGCGGAGGCCTGGGGAGACATCCGGAACCGGCGGATGAGCATGGAGTTGTCCATGCTCATCGCCATCGTGGCGGCCGCCGCGATCGGCGAATGGGTGACCGCGCTGGTGATCACCGCCTTCGTGCTGGCCGCCGAGATACTCGAGGATCTGTCCCTGGACCGCGGTCGGGACGCGCTCACCGACCTGATGACCTTCCTCCCGGAGACCGCGACCGTCCGCGTCGACCACCAGACCCGGACGATTCCCTTGGCCGAGGTGGAGCCCGGCGATGTCGTCGTCGTCGCACCCGGGGGGAGGATCCCGGTGGACGGCCGGGTGGTCGCCGGACGCTCCAGCGCCGATCAGTCGCGGATCACCGGCGAGTCGCTCCCGGTGGATCTGGGGCCCGGCAGCGAGGTGTACGCCGGATCGATCAACCAGACCGGCGCGGTCGAGGTGCGGGCCGAGTTGATCGGGGCCGCCTCCTCCTACGGCCAGATCGTCGAGGCCGTCCGTGACGCGCAATCCTCCGAACCACCGGTGCAGCGGCTGGCCGACAAGCTGGCCGCCTGGCTGGTCTACCTCGCCCTCGGTGGTGCTGCCCTCACCTACCTGGTGACCCGGGACCTGACCGCCACCATCTCGGTCGTCGTCGTCGCCGGTGCCTGTGGGATCGCTGCCGGGACACCCCTCGCTGTCCTGGCGGCCATCGCCCGGATCGCGCGCTCAGGTGCTTTCGTCAAGGACGGCGCACACCTGGAAACCCTGTCGGCCATCGACACCGTGATCTTCGACAAGACCGGAACCCTCACCGTCGGCCTGCCCGAGGTGGTCTCCTGTCTCCCGGCGGACGGCGTCGATGCTGACGATCTGCTCGGCTGGGCGGCCGCGGTCGAATCCTATTCCGAGCACCCGCTGGGGCAGGCGATCCTGACCCGGGCGCGGGAGCGGGCCCTGTCCGTCGCCGAAGCCGCGGACTTCGCCTACGAGCCGGGCCGGGGGGTGCGGGCACGGGTCGACGGTCGGCTGGTGGCGGCGGGCAACCGGGCGTTGGTGCCCGCCGCAGGGGAGATCGACGACACCACCGCCACCCCGGTCTTCGTGAGCGTCGACGGGGTCTATGCCGGCGCTGTCCTGCTCTCCGACGTGGTCCGACCGGAGGCCGCGGCCGCCGTCGCCGCCCTGAAGCGCCGCGGGCTGCGGGTGATGATGATCACCGGGGACCGGCAAGCCACCGCTGAGGCCGTAGGTGCCAGGGTAGGGATCACCGATATTCGTGCCGGTCTGCTGCCGCAGGACAAACGCGCCGTGATCGATGTCGAACGCTCGCGCGGACACCGGGTGGCGATGGTCGGCGACGGTGTCAACGACGCCCCCTCCCTCGCCCACGCTGAGGTGGGTATCGCCATGGGCGGTGGCACCGCCATCGCCCGGGAGAGCGGTGACGTGGTGCTGATCAGCTCCGACCTCGACGACCTGGTGCGGACTGTCGACGTTGCCAAGCGGGCTCGGCGGATTGTGATGGCGAACTTCGTCGGCACCATCGCGGTCGACCTGATCGGGATGGGCCTGGCCGCTGCCGGCCTGCTCAGCCCGGTTCTGGCCGCCTTCATCCACGTCGGCTCGGAAACCGCCTTCATCCTCAACTCGGCGCGCCTCATCCCCGGGCGCCGCAGCCCCGTGACCCCGCTGACCGCGGCGAGTGGCCCCGCGGGCCAGTGCCCGTGCGAGCCGCGCTGCAGCAACCTCACCACCTGTCCGGGCCGGGCGGCCCTGAAGCCCATCGTCCGCAGTCGGACATCCGCTGGCGTCACCGCGGAGCCCGCCACCCGGGGCGATGCGAAGGAATGAGCGGGTCTCTGCCAAGCACTCCGGTCGTTCCGGACCAGCCCTGCCGCGCGGCCTGGTGCGTGGCACGCCGATCGGCGAACCGGGATAAGATGAGAACTTCTCTCATCTAGGCTGGACGGGGTCTGGTGCGAGCTCTCTGCCTGGATTCGTCGGGCGGTCCTGGTGGAAGGTGGCGTGAATGGGTCGGTTGATGGCGAACCGGATAGGCCGCACCCCACCAGCGCCAGCGGGAGCGGCCCGGTGAGTTCGGACTGGTCGGTCTTCCGGCGGCTGACGCGTCCGCTGCAACTGCTGATCGCCTCCCAGTTCGTCTTCAATGTCGGCTTCTTCCTCGTGGTGCCGTTCCTGGCGGCCTACCTGGAGAACGACCTCAGGCTCGGGGGTGCGCTGATCGGCGTCATCCTCGGCGTGCGGACCTTCTCCCAGCAGGGCCTCTTCTTCCTCGGCGGGGCCCTGGCCGACCGGTTCGGCATCACGCCTGTCGTCGTGGGTGGCGTGGTGATCCGGATCGCCGGGTTCCTCACCCTCGCCCTCACCCGGGAGTTGGGGTGGGTGGTGGTCGGTGTGGTGCTCATCGGGGTCGCTGCCGCGTTGTTCTCGCCCGCCTCCGAATCGGGAATCGCCGGGCTCGCCGGTCAGCTCGAGGAACGCGGTGGTCCCCGCCGGACCCAGACGCTCAGCGTGCAACTGGTCGCCTCGCAGGCCGGGTCGGCCGTCGGCCCCGCACTCGGCGGTGTCGTCCTCTTCGCTCCGTTCCAGGTGACCTGCGCCATTGCCGCAGGTCTGTTCGCGGTCATCGGTGTGGTGCACCTGGTGGGGTTGCCGGCGGGCCTGCGGGTCGGCACCTCGGCGTCCCCGGGCCGTTCGCTGGCACAGGTCTTCAGGAACCGGAGATTCTTGGCCTTCGCCGCTCTCAACAGCGTGATGCTGCTGGCCTACAACCAGATGTACCTCGCCCTGCCGGTGGAACTCACCCGCAGCGGCCAGGACGGCGCCAGCATCGCCGGGTACTTCCTGCTGGCGTCGGTGTGCGTCATCACCGGTCAGGCACTGGTCACCCATCTCGTCGACCGGTGGCCCGCCCGGCGCGTCTTCGGCCTCGGGTACGCGATCACCGCGGTGGCCTTCCTGGTCATCGCCGCCGTCGCCTGGTTCCCGGCGCCGGACGGGCTGGTCGGGGCGCTGCCCACCGTCACCTTCGTCGTGCTGCTGCATCTGGGGTCGATGATCGTCGGTCCCCGTAGCCGCGACACCGTCGCCATCCTCGGCCGGGAGCAGCACCTCGGTGCCTATCTCGGCGTGATGGCCTCTATGGGTGGCCTGCTGGTGCTGGTGGCATCCGGCCCGCTCGGCGCGCTGCTCGAGGCCTCCCGCCAGCCGGGCCCGTCGGCCGCGGGCCCGTGGCTGGTGATCGCTGCGCTGCCGTTGCTGGCGGCCGTTGCCGCCGGCCCGCTGCTCAGCCGGATCATGCCGGGTTCGCCGGCCACCGCGCGGCCCGAGGGTCTCCTCCGGTCGGCTACCGCGGGTCGAGCATCATCAAGGTGAGCTTCGACGGCTCCAGCGCCTCAACCGCATGCGGAAGCCGGGTGCCGAAGTGGATCAGTCCCCCGGGCACCAGTTCGACGTCACGGCCGTCGGCAGTGATCCGGAGCCTGCCCTCGGTGACGGCGAGCAGCACCGGCATCGCGGCGGTGTGCTCGGTGAGGACCTGCCCGGTGTCGAAGGCGAAGCAGACCACCCGGGCACCCTCGGCCTTCATGACGGTCTTGGAGACCGTCGCCTCGGACTGGAGGGCGATCTCGTCGTTGAGGTTCGCGATGGCGGTCATCGTGGGTTGCTCGCTCATGGTTTCCTTCAGTGTCGGGGACGGCGGGGAGACGGGGCGCGGGCGGACGCCCCCTTTTTCACTATCTGATGGTATCTATTCCGGCCCGGGCCGAGTGGCCGGCTCCGGCCGGGGCACTCCTCCAGGCGGTGCGGCCTTCTGCGGATCGGGACGAGTGGCGCCGGTCGTCGGCGTAGGTGAGAATAGGTTTCATTATGTCTACTGATCCCCCTTCCGGCCGTGCGACCGCGGCGGCCGCACGGCTTGAGGTGGACGACCTCCGCATACTGATCGACCGTCGGGTCATCGTGAGCGGATCGACCTTCTCCCTCGCTCCCGGGGAGCGGGTGGGCCTGCTCGGGGAATCGGGGTCGGGGAAGTCGCTCACCGCCGCGGCGATCCTCGGACACCTACCCGCCAACGCCACCGCCACCGGCCGGGTGCGCATCAACGGCCACGATGTGCTCAACGTGCCGCCGTCGGGTCGTCCGGTGGCAGCGCGGGCATCGGCGGTCTTCCAGGACTCGGCGGTGGCGCTCAACCCGGTGGTGCGGCTCCGGGAGCAGATCATCGAGCCCCTGCGTCGACACCGGGGGCTGACCCGCTCCGAGGCTGCCAGCGCCGCCGTTGACCTCGCCGCCTCGGTGGGCCTGGCCGATGCGCCGAGGATGGTGCAACGCTTCGCAGGGGAACTGTCCGGTGGTCAGCGCCA
>JBKEBV010000189.1:0-30578 GCA_047973315.1 Propioniciclava sp. | reverse complement strand
AGTACGCCGCCCTGCCGGAGGGGTTGACCGGCCGCGAGCTGAGCGAGGCTCTGGTCACCGCTGGGCTCGAGGTGGAGGCGGTCGAGACGGTCGGTGGCGACATCGCCGGACCGCTGGTGGTTGGCCGCATCGTCGATTTCGTCGAGGAGGTCCAGAAGAACGGTAAGACCATCCGCTGGTGCCATGTCGACTGCGGGCCGGATCTGGCCCCCGAGACACCCCCGGAGCCCGTTCGGCCCGAGGTGCCCGTCACTGCGGGGGTGCGGGGGATCATCTGCGGGGCATTGAACTTCGCTGTCGGCGACCACGTGATCGTCGCCCTTCCCGGCACCACGCTGCCCGGAGGCTTCACGATCGGGTCGCGGAAGACCTACGGCCATCTGTCTGACGGGATGATCTGCTCCGAACGGGAGTTGGACCTCGGCGAGGACCATGATGGAATCCTCGTTCTGGGGGATGCCGATGATGCCGGGAGGGCCTGGACCCCCGGCGCCCCGGCGCTGGCGGTCATCGGTGCCGGGGATGAGGTGCTGGACATGCCGATCACCTCCGACATGGGCTACTGCCTCAGTGTCCGTGGCCTCGCTCGGGAGGCTGCTCAGGCTCTCACGGTGGGCTACACCGATGTGATCTCCCACGTGACCCCGTCACCGACGGACGCTGGCTACCCGGTCAGGCTCGAGTCGGACCGCTGCCCGCTGTTCGTCGCGCTGACGGTGGAGGGTTTCGATCCTGCTGCTGCCTCGCCGCGCTGGCTGCGCCAGCGGCTGGCCGCCTGCGGGATGCGGTCCCTCTCGCTCAGCGTCGACGTGTCCAACTACGTGATGCTCGAGACCGGCCAGCCCAACCACTGCTATGACGCCGGCGCTCTGGCCGGACCCATCGTCGTGCGCCAGGCGGCGGCGGGCGAGCTGCTCACCACGCTGGACGGGGTCGAGCGGAGGCTCGATCCGGAGGACCTGGTGATCGCCGACGACTCCGGTGCGATCGGTCTGGCCGGTGTGATGGGCGGGGAGAACACCGAATTGCGCGCGACGACGACCCGGATCGTCATCGAGGCAGCCAATTTCGCGCCGGTTCCGATCGCCCGGACCTCGCGGCGGCACAAGCTCAGCAGCGAGGCCTCCCGACGGTTCGAGCGCTCGGTCGACCCGGGCGCGGCCTACGGTGCTGCCCGCCGGGTCGCCGACCTGCTGATCACCCTCGGCGGTGGCGAACTGGTGGCAGAGACCGTCGCGGGGACGGTGCCCGGCATGGCGCAGCAGACCATCGACGTCGGTCTCCCCGAGCGTGTTCTCGGCATGCCGGTGGCGCCTGAGCGCGTGGTCGAGATCCTCACCGCCTCCGGGGTCACCGTTGCGGAGTCGGGGGGGCAGCTGGTGCTCACCCCACCCACGTGGCGCTCCGATCTTGTCGACCCCTACGACTACGTCGAGGAGGTGGGCATCAAGGTCGGTTACGATCACCTGCCGAGCATCGTTCCCCAGGCTCCGGTCGGGGGCGGCCTCACCCGGGGGCAGATGCTGCGCCGGGCGTTGACCCGGGCGCTGTCGGCCAGCGGTCTGGTCGAGGTGCTCACCTTCCCTTGGGCCAGTGAGGCCGATGTCGACGCGCTCGGACTCAGCGCTGACGACCACCGTCGGGCTGCGGTTCGGCTGGCCAACCCGTTGGCCGACACCGCGCCGCTGTTGCGGACGACGATCCTGCCGGGGCTGTTCGGGGCGCTCCAACGCAACGTCTCGCGTGGGTTCGACGATGTCACCTTGTTCGAGATCGGGCGGGTGTTCGTACGCTCCACCGACGCGGCCACACCGCTGCCCGGTGTTGAGCACCGACCCAGCCAGGCCGAACTCGATGCGCTGGAGGCGAGCCTTCCCTCCCAGCCGCGGCATCTGGCCGCGGTGGTGGCCGGGAACTGGCATCCTGCGGGATGGAACCGGACCGCCACGGCGGCCGGGTGGGAGCAGGCCTTCGCCCTGGTCAGGGTCATCGCCGACACCGTCGGTGTCGAGGTGACCCGTCGCGGGTCCTCCCGGATGCCCTGGCACCCGGGCCGCTGCGCCGAGGTCGTCGTCGAGGGTCGCGTCATCGGTTTCGCCGGCGAACTGCACCCGAGCGTCATCAAGGCGTTTTCGCTGCCACCGCGCACGGCGGCGGTGGAGATCGATCTGGACCACCTCATCCAGCTCAGCGGCGGGACCGGGTCGATCCGGACGCTGTCGGCGCATCCGGTCGCCAAGGAGGATGTCGCCCTGGTCGTCGATGAGGGTGTCCCGGCTGGTGACCTGGAGCGGGCGCTCACCGACGGTGCGGGCGATCTGCTCGAATCGGTGTGGGTGTTCGACGTCTATCGGGGTCAGCCGATCCCAGCCGGCCACAAGTCGGTGGCGTTCGCGCTCCGGTTCCGAGCGCCCGACCGGACCCTCACCGATGCCGAGGTCGCCCTGGCGCGCGATGCTGCCGTGGCCGAGGCGAACCGGCGGCATGGGGCGGAGTTGCGCTCCTGACCTCCCTGGCCATCCCGTCGACCGACGACGCCGACGCACTCTACGACGCCTTCACCGCATGGGCCGAGGGCGACGGCATCGCGCTGTATCCGCACCAGGACGAGGCGCTGATCGAGGTGCTGTCCGGGGCCAACGTCGTGGTGACGACGCCGACAGGCTCGGGCAAGTCGCTCATCGCGACAGCAGCCCACTTCGCAGCGCGCGCCCAAGGAGTGCGGACCTACTACACCGCACCGATCAAGGCCCTCGTCAGCGAGAAGTTCTTCGCGCTGGTCGACATCTTCGGGCCTGAGGCGGTCGGCATGGTGACCGGGGACGCCGCGGTGAACGCCGACGCGCCGATCGTGTGCTGCACCGCGGAGATCCTCGCCAATATCGCGCTGCGGGAGGGGGCGGACGCCAAGGTCTCGCAGGTGGTCATGGACGAGTTTCACTTCGTCGCTGACCCCGACCGGGGGTGGGCTTGGCACGTGCCGCTGGTGGAACTGCCTCAGGCCCAGTTCGTCATCATGTCGGCCACGCTGGGCGATGTGAGCCGGCTCGCCGAGCGGTTGACCTCGACCACCGGCCGGGCGACGGCGGTCATCGGGGACGCCGAGCGTCCGGTGCCGCTGTCGTTCTCCTGGTCGCTGGAGCCGATCCACGACACCATCGCCGGCCTGATCGAGACCCACCAGGCGCCCGTCTATGTGGTTCACTCCACCCAGGCGGCTGCGGCCGAGCGGGCCCAGGCGCTGCTCAGCCAGGGGTTGGGGTCCCGCAGTGAGGAGATCGCCGACGAGTTGCGGGGGTTCGCCTTCGCCAGCGGGTTCGGCCAGACGCTCGCCAAGCTGCTGCGATCCGGGATCGCGGTCCACCATGCCGGGATGTTGCCGCGCTACCGCCGACTGGTCGAACGGCTGGCACAGCGTGGGCTGCTGTCGGTGATCTGCGGCACCGACACGTTGGGGGTCGGCATCAACGTTCCCATCCGAACGGTGCTGTTCAGCGCGCTCACCAAGTTCGACGGCCGCCGGCAGCGGGTGCTGCGCAGCCGGGAGTTCCATCAGATCGCCGGACGGGCGGGGCGGGCAGGCTTCGACACGGTCGGCTACGTCGTCGCCCAGGCGCCGGAGCATGAGGTCGACAACGCCAAGCTGGTGGCGAAGTTCGCCGACGACCCCAAGAAGCTGCGCAGCGCCCGGCGCAAGAAGCCGCCCGAGGGGTTCATCAATTACACCGAGTCGACGTTCACCAAGCTGATCGAGTCGGTGCCCGAGGAACTCCATCCGCGGCTGAGGATCACCCACGCGTTGCTGCTCAACCTGCTGCAACGCGATGCCGACACCGGTCAGATCGTGCTCAGGCTCATCGATTCGGTCAACCCGGATGCCCCGGTGCGGCGCCGCCTGATCATGCGTGCCGCCCAGCTGGGGCGCTCGCTGATCCGGGCCGGGGTGGTCGTGCGGCTGGCTGAACCCACCTCTGGCGGGCGCCGCTACGCGGTCGTGGAGGACCTGCAGCGTGACTTCGCGCTCAACCAACCGTTGTCGGCCTTCGCCCTGGCCGTCATCGAGAGCCTGGACGCCGACGATCCGGAGTATGCCCTCGACGTGGTGAGCGTGATCGAGGCGACGCTGGAGGATCCGATGGTCATCCTGCTCCAGCAGCGGTTCCTCGCCCGCGGGGAGGCCGTCGCCGAGATGAAGGCCGACGGCCTGGACTACGACGAACGCACCGATGCACTGGAGGAGATCAGTTGGCCGCAGCCGCTGGCGGAGCCGTTGGTGGCGATGGAACGTCACTACGCCCAGACCCATCCGTGGATCGCCGAGTCGGGCGTCCATCCCAAGTCGGTGGTGCGGGACATGTACACCCGGGGGATGACGTTCGGTCAGTTCGTGGCGCACTACAAGGTGCAGCGCAGTGAGGGTCTCCTGCTCCGCTACCTCTCCGATGCCTGGCGGGCACTGCGCCAGACGGTCCCCGAATCGGCGCGCACCGAGGAAATCACCGACATCATCGCCTGGTTGGGGGAGGTGACCCGACTCACCGATTCGTCACTGATTGACGAGTGGTCAACCCTGGCCGGCCTGTCCGGGGAGGAGGCCGACAGCGAGGTCGCCCCGGCGCCACTCCGCCCGGTCACCGGCAACGAGCGGGCGTTCCGGGTGCTCGTACGCAACGCGATGTGGCGCCGGATTGAGCTGATGGCCGACGACGATGTCGATGGCCTCACCGCCTTGGAGACCGCCCAACCGGTGGTGATGACCCGGCAGCGCTGGGATGATGCGTTGGGTGATTACTGGGACGAACACGACCAGATCGGGACCGACGCGGATGCGCGTGGCCCGTCGCTGTTCCTGATTGAGCCGCGCCGGCCTTCGCGGGGCATGATCTGGGATGTTCGCCAGATCGTCGCCGACCCGGCCGGAAACCGGGACTGGTCAGTGGAGGCGTGGGTCGATCTCGACGAGTGCGACGACGCCGGCGATGTGGTGCTGCATCCAGTCGCCTTCAGCCGCCTCGACTGAGCCTCCGGGCAACCGACGGCCGGACCGAGGCCGCCGGATGTCGGTCTCCGCAGCGATCAGCCTCCCAGGGAACTGATCGCCTTGCCGAGCTGAGCGACGCCGAGCACCAGGAAGAGGGTGCCCATCACGACAGAATTGTGCTGGACCAACCAGTCGCGCAGGGCGCCCAGGCCGGCGGTTGCCCTGTCGCCGAGCGCATAGGCGACCACGGTGATCGCCAGCGGGGTGAGTGAGGCCAGGACGGTGCAGATGATGATCGCGATCCACGAGCTCGCGCCGGGCAGGCCGGCGGCGCTGATGGTGGTTCCCATCGAGAGGTACATCGAGAGGTTCTTCGGGTTGATCAGCAGCAGGCCCACCGACAGGACGAAGACCACCCCGATGTTGGCCTGGGACAGCGAGTCGATCCAGCCCGGCGTGGGGGCGGTCTCGCCCTCCTTGGGCATCTTCTTGAACGCGTTCACCGACAAGGCCAGGAATAGCAGGGCGACGATCCAGGCCAGCCAGTTCACCCCACCGGAATCGGCTCCTCCGGTGGCGGTCTGGCCCGGACCGGTGTGACCGGCGAGCGCGCTACCGCCCGTCACGATGAGGACAGCGACCAAACACCCCATAGTCCACACGCTCGCCGCAGTCCGCCCGCGGGTCATGAGCAGGAACAACAGGGCGACCCGCGGCATCGGAGAGAAGTCGACGGCGAGAATGCTGGAAAGGTTCTCGGCGATCACGTTCACCATGGTGGGACTCCTTCGCACCGCTGGGGAGGCGTCTGAGGCAACGGCGCCGGATGACTCGAAGGTAGCATGCGCCACCGCGTGTGGAGGCCCCGGTGGCGCCTGCGTTCGGGCGCCGAGCCCTCAGCTCAGTTGGGCAGCACGAGGTTGACCTCGTTGGGGGTGAAATCGTCCAGGAGCCCGAAGAACGTTGCCACGGCGGCATCGTCGCCCTCGGCGGCCGGCGGGACGTCCCCGTCGGCAAAGGCTGCCAGGATCTCGCTCTTGGTGCCCCGGACCACGGCGTCGGGATCTGTCGCGGCGGTGGGATGGAACGCGGCGACCTGGTTGCGGACATGGAAGTTCGCGCTCTCGCCGGTGTCGGTGACCTCAAACCCGATGCAGACCTGCTGACCCTTGGCGCGGTCAGCATTCAGCCGCACCCGGAAGGTGTTGAGAATGTTCGTGGTCGGCAATGCTGCCACGATCACCGGATCGGCGAAGTTCCAGGCGTTGGAGCGGTCCAGGGTGCCATCAAGTTCGCCCGCTCCACACAGGGCGAAGTCGCGCCAGTAGATATTGGTCTGGAGGTGACCCCAGGAGCGGAGGGCCTCGGCCTTGAGGTTGCGCGCCCGGGTGTCCGACGGATCGACGCGGGTGAGGTGGGTGAGGAGTTCGGCCGCCCACCCGTACTCGCCGTCCTCGAGGGCTGATGTCGCCGCCGCCACCACGGCGTCCCGGCCACCGATGACGTCGACGTACTTGCGGGCGATGTCGGTGAATCCGGGGCGCGCCAGTTCGGTGGCGTCGCCCTGATACCAGCCGATCATGCCGGCGTAGATGGCCCGGACCGAGTGCGCCACGGTGCCGTAGAACTCCATCAGCCACGGGTCAGAGGCGAACTGGTCGGGCAGGACCACCGCCTCGGGCAACTGCTCCACCTTGTAACCCTTGTTGATCCAGTAGATGGTCTGGTCGAAGACGTACTGGATCGCGTCGCGATAGTTGACGATCCGCTCGACGATGAAGTCATTGCCCACCCAGGCCCGCATATGGGACCCGGAGTAGGTGTCGGACTCCTGGGCGTAGGGGATGAGCCGGTCGACCCCTTCGAACCACTTGCTCGGGTCGCGGAAACTGGTGCCACGCAGCGTGTACAGGTTGGGGAACGTCTCACCCTGGATGGTCTCTGAACCGTGGAGGTGCCGGTACGCGGGCAGATAGAGGCAGATCTCGTCGGTCCCGGCATCACCGTAGGCGCCGAAGAACTCGATATCCACCCCGGAGATGGTCATCGGGAGCGGCTCGAATTCCGGGACCTTGGTGGTGGGGAGGAACAGCGACAAGGCGCCAGCGGTGAAGCTCGGCCCGAGCGCGATCTGGACCCAGCCGTCCTCTCCTCGCGGGCAGTAGGGGCCCGAGTAGGCGGTGCGCTGGGTGAGAATGGTGCCGACCACGCCGGTGTCGTTGACCAGGTTCTCGACGAACTTCTCCCCGGCGACGATCTGAACCTTGCCGGAATCCACCTGCTCCTGGGTGACGCCCCAACCGGCGGAGCCGAACGCGTGGTCCGGATGCCGATGGGTGTAGACCACGGCGGCGACCGGGAGCGTGGAGAACGGCTCGAACGCTCGCCGGGTGTTGGCCGCGGCGGTGTCATTCCCACCGGGATCGACGATGATGAGTCCGTCCTCACCGATGATGATCAGCGTTGAGCACAGCTGGAATCCCGAGGCGTGGTAGAGCTTGCCGGGCACGATCTCGAAGATCGTCGGGACCATCTGCCGCGCCCCAGGCTGTCATCGCGGCCGGAATCTTCGCGGACTCCTCGGTGTGGGCGAGGTTGTTGTCGGGGTCGGTCCAGGCGACCGGGGCCAGATGGGCGGGCACGGTCGGGCTGTCGAAGATGCTCGGGTCGGCGCTGCGCACCGTCGTTGCCGATGAGCCAACCATGATGTCTCCGTTCCTGAGGGGCCTCCGTGGCCCACCGTCACGCTATCGGCGTTCGGGCGCGGGAGGGTACCGGTCTGTCACCGGTCGGGGTGATATCTGCGGACGCGTGGTGGCTGTAGTGCGAGGGGGAGGTGCCGCCGGTCGGCACGGACTCGGGTCACTGTCGTGGGCGGATCAGGCCGGTGCGGACCCCGGTCGTTGTCCGGGTCGGACGAGCCCCGACTGATAGGCCGCCACGACGAGTTGGGCCCGATCCCGGACATCGAGTTTGGTCATCGCCCGGTTGACGTGGGTCTTGACCGTGAGCGGGGAGAGGAACAAGCGTTCGGCGATCTGGTCGTTGGTGAGCCCCTGGGCGACCAGGATCACCAGTTCTCGTTCCCGGTCGGTGAGTCGGCCGAGGGGAATGGTTGACCTCACCGGTGGATCTGCTGGCGTGTCCGGGCTGGGGGTGAGGAAGCGTTGGATTAGGCTCTGGGTGGCGGCAGCCGAGAAGAGCGCATCCCCGGTGGCGACCACCCGGATGGCATCGAGCAGCCGCTCGGGGGCGGTGCCCTTGCCGAGGAATCCGGAGGCGCCGGCCCGGAGGGCCTCGAAGACGTATTCGTCGATCTCGAAGGTGGTCAGGACCAGCACCTTGACCCCCGCCAGGTCATCATCGGCACAGATCCGGCGGGTGGCCTCCAGCCCGTCGAGCCCGGGCATGCGGATGTCCATCACCACCACGTCGGCCCGTTCGGCCCGCAGAAGATCGATGGCCGCCTGGCCGTCGTCGGCCTCGCCAACCACGTCGAGGTCCTCCTCAAGATCGATGAGCACCCGGAACGCCGCGCGGATGAGAGCCTGGTCGTCGGCCAGGACGACGCGGATGGTCATGGCTGCTCCTCGGCCGGACGGATGGGAGGTCGGGCGCGTCCGGGGATCCGGGCCTCCACGGCGAAGCCGCCGGTGGCGGTCGGTCCGGTGGACAATTCGCCCCCGAGCGTGTCGACGCGTTCTCGCATGCCGATCAATCCGAACCGGCGCCGGCCGGTTTCGTCCGGGGCCGGAGGGCGGTCCGCCGGGCCGTTGGTGATCCGGATCGAGACGGAGTCCTCGGCGGAGGTGATCCGCACCAGGACCGGAGCGCCGGGTGCGTGCCGGTGGGCATTGGTGAGGGATTCCTGCAGGATCCGGTAGGCGGCCAGGTAGCCCTCGGCGGAGAGCTCGTCGAGGTACTCGGCGCCGGCAACGGTGACATCGACGCCGGTGGCACCGACAGTGTCCAGCAGTTCGCTCAGATCTGGGCGACCGGCATGGACGGCGGTCGGTACCAGAGACTCGCCCTGGCGGAGGACGCCGAGGACGGCCTGGAGTTCGTCGAGCACGCGAGCCCCGGACTCGCGCACGTTCCTGAGCAGTTCCTTGGCCAGGTCGGGACGGGTGTCGATGACCTGGGCCGCAGAGCCGGCCTGGACCCCCATCGCGCTCACATGGTGGGCGATGATGTCGTGGAGTTCACGGGCGACCCGCACCCGGTCCTCGGCCACACTGCGACCGACGAGTTCCTCCCGGGCCGACTCGGCCCGTTCGGCCCGTTCCTCCAGCGCACGCACCATCAGTCGCTGGCTGCGGATCGCCGAGCCGATCGCTGCGCCGACCAGGACCCACAGCGCCGGCAGGAACCAGCTGTCGAGCTGGATCTCCTCCCACGGCGGGAACTCCGAGGCGATCAGCGCGATCGCCGAGGCTCCGGCGACGACACTGGTGCGACGCGCGGTGTGGTGGATCGCGAAATAGCCGATGGTGAGCATCACGTACAACATCAGGGGCTGTCCGGGTACCCCGAGCAGCTGAACGCCGACCATCGCGAGCACGGCGACCACCACGGCGGTCAGCGGCCAGCGGCGTCGGGTGAGGGCCGCGGCCATCCCCGCCAGGATCAGCAGGCCCACGACCATCGCTGGACCCTGCTCAACCGCGAACGGCGGTGTTGGTTGCTTGGATTCGTACCAGGGTGGCTGGTCGACGGTGAGGGGCAGGCTCACCCGGCCCGCGAGGACCAACGCGACCGCGGCCGCGAGGACGAGAACCGGGGCGAGGATGAGGAGGACCTCGGCGACCCGCAGCAGGCGGCGCCTCGCGCGGGACCATCGCGACGTCGGCGGCCGACCCGGCAGGCGGGTGGTCGGCGGCGTTGCCATGCGCGGTTCCTCTCTGCCGACGTCAGCTCTCCGGCCTCCATTGTGGCGCGCCGTCCCGACCCTGTCGTCGTCTGTGCGCAGGCCCTCGATCTACTGCGTCGGTGGTACGGGGTGCCCGCCTCCAGATGATGTCCGGCGGCGGCCGGCGACGCAGGATCGAAGAGAACCAGACGACCCCGCCACCGTGGCGGAGACCTCATCACAGGAAGGCAATGCCGTGGCACACACGCTTCTGTCCGCCCGCAATGTGCGGAAGACCTATGGAGGGGGGTCAGGCAGCTTCGAGGCGCTCCGCGGCGTCACCCTCGACATCCAGGAGGGGGAGTCCCTGGCCATCCTCGGCAAGAGCGGCTCGGGGAAGTCGACCCTGATGCACCTGCTCGCCCTGCTCGACAGCCCGACCGACGGGACGATCATGCTCGACGGCCAGGACACTGCGGATCTGAGCCGGCGCCGGATCAACCGCACCCGGAACAAGACGTTCGGGTTCATCTTCCAGCAGTTCTTCCTCAACCCGCATCAGACGGTGCTGGAGAACGTCATGCTTCCGCTGAAGATCGCCGGTCTGGAGCGCAGGGCCCGTCGGCAGCGCGCGATGAGCACCCTGGAGCAGCTCGAACTCGACGACAAGGCCAGGAATCGGGGCACCGACCTCTCCGGTGGGCAGAAGCAGCGGGTCGCCATCGCCCGCGCGCTGGTCGCCAATCCGCGCATCATCTTCGCCGACGAGCCGACCGGGAACCTGGACAGTGTCACCGGCGAACTCGTCAACGACATCCTGTTCGACCTCAACCGCGACCAGGAGATCACCATGGTGTTCGTCACCCACGACGCCGACCTCGCTGCCCGGTGCGACCGCCAGATCATCATCAGCGACGGCAGGATCCTGCGGGACCAGTTCGCCGCCCCCGACCCCAGAAAGGCGCTCGCCTCATGAAGCCCCTCGATCTCATCCGTACCGCGGTCGGTGACACCCTCCGCTCAAAGGCCCGGACCACCCTGACGGTGATCGCCATCTTCCTGGGTGCGTTCACCCTGACGCTCACCAGTGGTGTCGGCACCGGCATCAATTCCTTCATTGACGACACGGTCGCCTCGATCGGCACCGCCGATACCATGACCGTCACCAAGCCGACCGACTCCTCGGTGAATCCTCTCGACGACCTTCCCCAGGAGTACGACCCGGATGCGCGGACCACCGACCGGGGTCCCGATTCGGGCACCATCTTGCTGATGGACGCCGATGACCTCGACGTCATCGCCGAGGTCGAGGGTGTTGAGGAGGTCACCCCGATCAAGGCGGTCTCCCTTGACTACATCCGTTACGACGGCGGCACCCGGTACACCGCCGCGGTCAGCTCCTACCGGGAGGGTCAGAATCTCGAACTCGCCGCGGGGGACGTCCCCGACAACGAGTCCTCCGACGCCCAGGTGGTGATCCCCGACAACTACCTGGAGTCCCTCGACCTCGACACCGCCGGCGACGCGGTCGGCGAAACCCTGCGGCTGGTGCTCACCGACGGCAACGACGAACGCCAGTGGGCCGAGGCCGAGATCGTGGCCGTCGCCGAGGAGGCCCTGGCCGGACCGAGCGGCTCGAACCTGATGATGAACACCGCCCTCAACGACACGCTGTACGACCTGCAGAGCCAGGGCGTTGCGAAGGCTGACCGGGACAAGTGGGAGCAGGCAGGACTCACGATGGAATCAGGCCTCACCACCGAGGAGGTGGCCGCCTTGCAGGACGAACTCCTCGACGAAGGCGACAGCGCCGAGACGGTCGCCGATCAGCTCGGGGCCTTCACCACCGTGATCGACACCATCGTGCTCGTCCTCAACGGGTTCGCCGTCATCGCGCTGATCGCGGCCGGTTTCGGCATCGTCAACACGCTGCTGATGTCGGTGCAGGAACGGACCCGCGAGATCGGTCTCAACAAGGCCCTCGGCATGGGCAGTGGGAGCATCTTCGCCCTGTTCAGCGCCGAGGCGATCACCATCGGTCTGCTCGGGAGCCTGATCGGGGTGGTGGGTGCGATGATCGCCGGCACGGTGGTCAGCAACGCCCTGACCACCTCGTTCCTGGAGGGCCTGCCCGGTCTGCAGTTGATCGCCTTCACGCCGGCCTCGATCCTCAGCATCGTGCTCCTGATCACCGGGCTCGCCTTCGTGGCAGGGGTGCTGCCGGCCGCGCGGGCAGCGGGCAAGGATCCGGTGGAGGCGCTCAGGTTCGAGTAGCGCACGCACCGAGCAGGACGGGCACCTCCGCGGAGCAGGTGCCCGTCCGCTCCTTTGCTAGGGTCACCACCCCCGAGGCGGGTGACGCTGACGCTCCGATGTCCACCAACGATGGAGACCACGATGGAATCGTTCGACTGGCAGATCGCCGGACTTCCGCTGCACCCGTTGTTCGTCCACGGCGCGGTGGTGATCATCCCGCTGGCAGCACTGATGATCATGCTGACCGCTGTCTGGCCGGCCGCAGCGCGGAAGCTCACCTTCCTCACCCCCGCCGTCGCCGGGGTGGGCCTGGTGCTCGCCTTCGGGGCCCACGTCAGCGGCGAGTGGCTCTTCGACCGGGTCGGCCGATCAGCCGCGCTGGCCGAACACATCGCCTACGCCGAACTGATGAACCCTGCGGCCGGCCTGCTCGCCCTGGCCGCTGGCGCATTGTGGTGGTGGCAGCGACGCCTCAGCTCCGGACCACCCGTCCGACCCCGGGCAGCGAGGATCGGCACCGTGGCAACCTCGGCCTTCGGGATTCTGGTCGCGGTGGGCGCGCTCGTTGCTGTCGTCCTCACCGGAGATGCGGGCGCGCGAGCGGTCTGGCTCGGCTGAGCGCTGGCGGTCCGGGCCCGGATGGCCCGGCAGCGCCTCGGTGGTCACGTTCGATCACGTCCGACAGGCGGGACCTGTCGCCGACGGTCTCATCGGCGCGCGGTGACTCGCTTCTCCAGGACGCGCTGGGCGTGGGTGGTCAGAGCGTCTCCGGCCCTTTGGCAGTGGCGTGCCAACTGGGGCTGGGTTGTCATGGCGGCGAAGAGTTTGGCGATGGTCACCGGGTGATCGGGTCGCTCGAGCACCCGGATCGGATCGCCCACGCGGATCGTTCCCGGCACTGCCACCCGTAGGTAGGGCCCCGGTCGACAGGCGGCGGTGAACTGCTTGACCCAGCCGCGGCGGTCCATCTCGCCTGCGAACGTACGGCAGGGGATGCGCGGGTCGGTCAACACCAGCTCGACCTGATCACCGATCCGCCACCTTTCGCCGATCAGGGTGGCGTTGACATCGAACCCCGAGGTGGTGAGGTTCTCGCCGAAACTGCCGGGGGGCAGCGGGGTACCGAGATGTTCGGCCCACCAGTCGAGATCCTCGGCGGCGTAGGCGTACACGGCCTGATCGGTGCCACCGTGGTGCTTGGCGTCGCCGATCTCGTCCCCGCCGAGCCCACTGTGGCCGCGTTCCACCGTGGGCGAGGTGACCCTCACCGCATCGACGGGGCGTTTCCGGTGGCCGGTCATGCCTGTCCGCGATGCTGCGGTCGGCTCCAAACGTCCGATGTTCACCGAGATCACCTGCATGGTCCCGACCTTAGGACCCGTGCGTTGCTGCTGTGTGTCGGTGGCTGGTTCGGGCGGATGGACGCGTTGTCGAGGACCCACCGAGTGCTGCGCCGCGGATCAGTCGGTCGGGGACAGCCCCTGCAGGGCCGCGTAGCGGCCGCCGATCCCGATCAGCTCGGCGTGGGTGCCGCGTTCGACGATGCTCCCGCGCTCCAGCACGACGATCTCATCGGCGTGCTCGACGGTGCTCAGCCGGTGGGCGATGGTGAGCGTGGTTCGGCCCCGCGACACCCGGTCGAGGGCGTGCTGCAGTTCACGTTCGGTCTCGCGGTCGAGCGCGCTGGTGGCCTCGTCGAGGATGAGGATGCGCGGGTCGGCGAGGATCGTCCGCGCGATGGCCAGGCGCTGGCGTTCGCCGCCGGAGAAGCGGTGCCCCCGGGCACCGACGATCGTGTCGAGCCCGTCGGTCAGGGCGGCCACCACGTCGGCGACCTGGGCGTCGCCGAGGGCGTCCCACAGGTCGGCATTGGTCGCCGATGAGCGTGCGCGCAGCAGATTCGCCCGGATGGTGTCGTGCGACAGATATGTCTCCTGGGTGACGACGCCGAGGTGGCCGGCCAGAGCTGCCGGGTCCAGATCGCGGGCATCCACGCCGTCGATGAGCACCCGGCCCGACGTCGGATCGGCCAGTCGGACGGCCAGCGCCGCCAGGGTCGACTTGCCCGCACCTGTCTCGCCCACCACCGCCAGCGAGGCGCCCGGCCGCAGCACCAGATCGATCCCGGTGAGGGCATCGGTGTCGGCGTCGGGGTAGCGGTAACGCACCTGGTCGAACCGCAGTTCGCCGGCCGCGCCAGCGGGCAGCGGCACCGGATCGGTGGGTGCCGGCACCTCGACGGGGAGGTCCAGGTAGCCGAAGATCCGGCTCAGCAGGGCCAGCGAACTGACCCACGCCGCCCCCATGCTGAGCAGCCCGAGCAACGGCCGGAAGATCTGGGTCGCCAGGGCCGCGAACGCCACCACCGTGCCGACGGTGAGGTTCCCCAGCAGCGAGGGGAATCCGGCGGCGAGATACACCAGCGCCGGGATGATGGCGAACACCATCTGAACACTGGCGACCCGCCAGCGTCCGGTGAGCTGGCTGCGAACCTCGAGGTCGGCGAGACGGTCGGAGGTGTCGGTGAAGGTCGCCAGCCGTTCCGGCTCCGCACCTAGGGTCTTGGTGAGCATGGCTCCGCTGACGCTGAGGGCATCGTCGATCTGCCCGTGCAGGTCGGCCATGGTGCGCTGCCGTTCAGCGGTGACGTCGCGGCGGATGAGGGCCACCTGCCGCATGATGAGGAGCGCCGGGGGGATGACGATCAGGGCGAAGACGGCCAGGCGCCAGTCGAGGAGCACCATGGCCACCGCGGTGCCGACGGCCGTCGTGACATTGGCGGCCACCGAGGTCGCGGTGGTGGTGATCACTGATTGCAGACCGGCGACGTCGTTGGTGAGGCGCGACTGGATCTCGCCGCCCCGCGTCCGGGTGAAGAACGCCATGGACTGGCGTTGCACGTGGGCGAACACGTCGGTCCGCATCCGCGCCATGACCCGTTGTCCGGTCGTCGTCGCGAGCCACGTCTGCAGTACTCCGAGCACGGCGGTCGCCGCAGCCACGCAGATCATGCCGACGACGGCCAGACCGAGAAGGCCGACGTCGTGGTGGGGGAGGGCGTCGTCGATGACGGCACGCAGCAAGAAGGGCTGCGCGAGTCCGACGATCGAGGCGGCGATCACGGCGATGAGGACGACGACCAGCGCGCCGGCATCCGGTGCGAACAGCGCCAGAACTCGGCGTGCCTCCACCGGCGACTCGGCCAACTGTTCCAGGTCTGCTGGATCCATCCGCGCAGACGCCCGATGCGCGAATCCCGGCGCTGTCATGGCGATCCTCCCGTGGGCGTCCGGCGCGCCCCGCGAGGAAGGGTACTTCGTCGGCTCGCCAGGTCAGCCTTCGCGGGGCCTCGCGGCTCCCCACGGCAGCGACGGTGCTGGCTCAGCCCGTGATCGTGCGGGCCGGACCGGTCACGAGGTGCGGGGCGCCTCGCCGTCGACCTCGTACACATCGGGGGTGCCGGAGGCGTCGGCGTCGATCGACTCGATGGCCTTGACCTCGCGGTAGTGACGGTTACGGGGCACCAGAACCGCGGCCGCGATGAGAGCGGCGAGAACCGAGGCCAGCAGGACGCCGACCTTGGCCTCATCGTTGTGCTCGCTGCCGAGTCCGAAGCTGAGTTCGGCGACCAGCAGTGACACCGTGAAGCCGATCCCGGCGAGCAGACCCACACCGAGGAGGTCGATCCACTTGACGGCATGGTCCAGCGTGGCGCGGGTGAGCCTGGTCAGCAGGAAGGTGCTGCCCACGATGCCGATCGGTTTGCCGACGATGAGGCCGATCATGATGCCAAGGGCGACCGGGGTGGTGACCGAGTGCAGCAGTCCGGACCACCCGCCCAGGGCGACGCCGGCGGAGAAGAACGCGAACACGGGCACGGCGAAGCCGGTGGACACCGGCCGGAACCGGTGCTCGAATATCTTGGCCAGGCCGTGGTCGGCGTCCGGGTTGGTCGGCCGCACCGGCGTGACGAAGCCGAGGATGACGCCGGCGATCGTGGCGTGGATGCCCGAAGAGTGGAGCAGCGCCCACGCGACGAAGGCGATGGGCAGCAGGATGACCACGGCCGCCCACTGGCGGGAGGCGAAAAAACTCTGGAACCGGTTGACCAGCAGGGCGAAGGCGGCGATCGGCACCAGGAACAGGGCCAGGGAGAGCCCGTGGATCTCCTCGGTGTAGACGAAGGCGATGATCAGGATCGCGATGAGGTCGTCCACGACCGCAAGGGTGAGCAGGAAGACCCGGAGCGCGCTGGGCAGGTGGGTGCCCACGATGGCCAGCACGGCGACGGCGAAGGCGATGTCGGTCGCGGTCGGGATGGCCCAGCCGACGAGGGTCGTGGGGGAGTTCGCGTTGACGAGGAGGAAGAGCCCGGCGGGAAACGCGACACCGGCGACGGCAGCGACCACGGGCACGATCGCCCGCTGGGGATCGCGGAGGTCGCCCTCGATGATCTCGTGCTTGAGCTCCAGGCCGACCAGGAAGAAGAAGATAGCGAGAAGACCGTCGGCGGCCCAGGCCCCCAGGCTCAGGTCGAGGTGCAGGGCATGCGGACCCACCACGGTGTCGCGGAGGCCGAAGTACGCCTCTGCCCACGGGCTGTTCGCCCAGAGGACCCCGAGAACTGCTGCCACCATGAGCAGGATGCCGCCGGTGGTTTCCTGGCGCAGGATCTCACCGACCCGCAGGGACTCGGCGTAACTGCCCCGGCTGAACGCGCGGTTTCGTCTGGGACTGGCCATGGTGGTCTGTGGTCCTCTCCGCGTGCTGCGATCGCCGGGTCCTGACATCGGACGCCGTGGCCGCCACTCTATCGACTCCTGATGTCGACCATGGCCTGGTTCGCCTTTCCCGAGGCAGCATGTCCGGCGGTGGCTGGTCAGTCCTCCGCGAGCAATTTCATCACCTCGGCGCCGGTATTGCGGATGTGGTTGCGCGCGATCGTCGCAGCAGCATCGGCGTCGCGGCGTTCGATGCTGAGGAGCAACTCCTGCTCGATGCTGACCCAGTCCGAGCCGAGCCGATCCTCGACCATCGCGAAATAGAAACGCGCCCGCTTCTCCAGCGTGGTGGCCAGCGCGCCGAGGACGGAGTTGCCGCACGCCTGCCGGATCGCCTCGTTGAACTCCACGCTCGCCTCGGCGGTAGCTCCGAGATCTCCCGCTTCGGCTGAGGCTCGCCCGACGCGGACAATCCGCCGCAGGCTGAGAAGGTCGTCGTCGGTGCGCCGTTCGGCTGCCAGCGCGGCGACATGGGCCTCGATGCCCGATCGGGTCTCGAAGAGCTCGTTCAATTCGGTGGTGGAGCGGTCACGGACGTAGACGCCGTAGCGCGGCCTGATCTCGACCCACCCCGCCTCGTGCAGGGAGCGCAGCGCCTCGCGTACCGGGATGCGGCTGACGCCGTACTGGGCGGCGATGTCACGGCATGCAGGCGCGATGTCGGTTCGAGCTCGCCCCGGATGATGGCCTCCTCGAGGAGACTGTGGATCTGTGCAGGCAGGGTGTCGCCGTTGAGGTGCTTCTTGCCGCGCGGCAAGTGCTGAGGCGATCGCCTGCGATCAGCAATGGGGCCCACGACGAGATGCCTTCCTCTCCTGCTTCACGACCACTGGTCCGCGGTGACCGACGCGGTTCCCGACCATTGTGACCCGGAAACGCCGTCGGTGAGGAATCCGGCCGCGGTCACGGCGAAGAGTGCCGCGGTGCGCAGCACCTCGTCCTCCTCGGCGTAGTCGTCGATCCCGGCCGACAAGGTCGGCTGTGGACCGAAACAGGGCGGGCACGCCCAGCAGCCGCCATCGGCTCGCGTCGCTCGCGGGCAGGCGTATGGCCCGGGCCTGCTCGGTCGCCCCCAGTGCTTCGGCCGCCTGCGCCCAACAGACACCGAGGGCACTGTCGTCGCTGGTCCAGGTCGGATCCCAGCCCTTGATTCTGCTGACCGTGACTCCACCGACATCGTCGGCGATCTCGCAGATCAGTCGCCATCTGTTGGTCCCAGCGGCGAGCGAACTCGTCATCCAGAACCGACAAGGCGATGTTGGCCAACAGGGGGGACAAGATCCCGCCCTGCGGGGTGCCAGTGACTGTTCCCTGCGTCGTACCCACCGCGGTGAGCACCCCGGCTTGAGGAACGCCTTCACCAGCGCCAGCACACGCTTGTCGCCGATCCTCACCCGGAGCCGGTCCATCAAGGCCGTGTGATCGATCATGTCGAAACACGTCTCAATGTCGGCCTCTACCACCCACTCGTACCGCTTCGTGGTGAAGTGGTGATTCTCAGCAATCGCGTCCTGAGCGCGCCGGTTCGGGCAGAACCCGTACGAGCACGACCGGAATCTCACCGGAGCGTTCCTCACCGCCTCGGTCTTCGCCCGGCGGATGCGCGCCGCGGGTAGAGGGGGCAGCATCATCTTCTCCTCATCGCTCTTCGGGTTGCGAGGAGGTCGCGGCAACGCCGCCTATTCAGCGTCGAAGTTCGGGATAATCGGGATGGCGCAATCCCTGGCTGAGCTGGCCGCTGACGGGATCCGCGTGAACTCGGTCTGTCCCGGGCAGGTGGACAGTGGGATGCTCACCGACCTGTTCGCCCGGCGGGCGGAGCAGAACAACAGTTCGGTCGCCGTGGAATCCGCCCAGTTCGTCGGGCGCATCCCGATGGGACGCTTGGGGCGCATCGAGGAGATCGCCGACAGCTTCGTCTACCTGGCCAGTGATCTGTCGAGTTACGTCACCGGGCATGCTCTTCTCATTGACGGCGGCTGGCAGGTTGGATGAGGGTGTCCGAACCTGAGGATAGGAGTGACATGGGGGTGTCGGTTCGGCCCGGCGCTGTCCGCCTGGTCCTGGTCGGTGTGGCGGCCGGCCTGCTGTCGGGAATGTTCGGGATCGGCGGCGGGACCATCGTCGTCCCCGCTCTGGTGCTGTGGTTGGGGATGCCGACGAAGCTCTCTGCTGGGACGTCGGTGGCGGCGATCCTGCCGACCGCGATCGTCGGTGCCACCTCCTACGCTCTTCAGGGGCAGGTGAACTGGGTTGCCGCCGCCTGTCTGGCTGGGGGGATCATCGTCGGGGCGCAAGGGGGCAGCCTGATGTTGCACCGGCTGCCTGTCGTGGCGATCCAGTGGTGCTTCATGGTTTTTCTGCTGGTGGTGATCGTGAGCCTCTGGTTCGTGGTGCCGCAGCGCGACGCCCGCATCGACCTCACCCTGCTGTCGGGGGCGCTTCTGGTGCTCACCGGGGTGGTGACGGGGCTCCTGGCCGGGATCCTGGGCGTGGGCGGCGGCATCGTGGTGGTACCGGTGCTGATGTTCTTCTTCGGATCGAGTGACCTGGTGGCCAAGGGCACTTCCTTGCTGATGATGATCCCCGGCTCGGTCTCGGGTACCGCCGGAAATCTCCGGCGTGGCAACGTGGACCTCCGGGCAGCCGTATGGATCGGGGTGGCTGCCTGCGCCTGTGTGCCCCTGGGGACGTTCCTGGCGGTGGGAGTGGACCCGTTCGTGAGCAATGTGGCGTTCTCGCTCTACCTGACGATCATCCTGGGTCGGATGGTGGTGCGCAGGTGGCGAACCGGGCGGGAGTGAGAGGATGCGCTATTTGGAAATATATGTGGGATAATGCATAATCATCGTCATGGTGAAGGTGGCGGTGGCCGGATGCACGGGCTACGCGGGCGGAGAGGTTCTCCGGCTGCTGTCGGTGCGCGATGACATCGAGATCGGGGCGTTGACGGCGAAGTCCTCGGCCGGCTCCCGGCTGATCGAGCACCACCAACATCTCATCACCCTGGGTGATCGGATCGTCGCCGACACCACGGCGGAGAACCTCGCCGACCACGATGTGGTCTTTCTCGGCCTCCCGCACGGGGCATCCGCCGAGATCGCTGCCCAACTACCGACCGAGGTGGTGGTGATCGACGCCGGTGCTGACTTCCGGCTCGCCTCGGCCGAGGACTGGACCAGGTTCTACGGGACCGCGCACGCCGGCACCTGGCCCTACGGGCTGCCGGAGCTCCCAGGTCAGCGGGAGCTGCTCGCCACCACGACCCGGATCGCTGTCCCGGGCTGTTTCCCGACCACGATCACCCTGGCCCTGGCCCCGGCGCTGTCCGCCGGTCTGGTTAACGGCACCGACGTGGTCGCCGTGGCGGCCACCGGTCCCTCAGGTGCGGGCAAGGCGCTCAAGCCGCATCTGCTCGGCTCGGAATTGATGGGTTCGGCATCGGCCTACGGTGTCGGTGGCGGACACCGCCACGTCCCCGAACTGCTGCAGAACTTCCGCCGTCTCGGCTCGACCAACCCCAGCGTCTCGTTCACGCCGGTTCTGGTCCCGATGTCGCGGGGGATCCTGGCCACCGTCACCGCACCGATCGGAGCCGTCACCGCTGTGGAGGTCCGCAGCGCCTACGCCACCCAGTACGCCGACGAACCGTTCGTGCATCTGCTGCCCGAAGGCGTGTGGCCGCAGACCCAGTCGGTTCTGGGCAGCAACCACGTCCACGTCCAGGTCACCGTCGACGCGGCCGCCGGTCGGCTCGTCGCCGTCGCCGCCCTCGACAATCTGACCAAAGGCACCGCCGGTGGTGCCGTCCAGTCCATGAATCTCGCCCTCGGCCTCCCGGAGACCCTGGGCCTCACCCCCGGGGGAGTCGCGCCATGAGCGTCACCGCAGCCCATCAGTTCAGTGCGGCGGGCATCACCGCTGGGATCAAGGCGTCGGGTGCACCCGATCTGGCGCTCGTGGTCAACACCGGTCCGCAGCGCGTCGCTGCTGGCGTCTTCACCAGCAACCGATTCCAAGCGGCCCCGGTGGTCTGGTCGATGGACGCGCTTGCCGACGGCGTCCTCGACGCTGTGGTCCTCAACTCCGGAGGTGCCAATGCCTGCACCGGCGCTGACGGTCTCGCCGACGCCCGCAGCATGGCCGAGACGACCGCGGCCGCCCTGGCCACGACCCCGGACCGGATCGCGGTCTGTTCCACCGGTCTGATCGGCGTCAGGTTGCCGATGGCTGCCGTCACCGCCGGCATCGGCTCGGCGGTGACCGACATCAGCGCCCACGGGGGGCCGGAGGCGGCCCGGGCGATCATGACCACCGACACCGTGCCCAAGGAGGCGATGGTCACCACCCAGGCTGGCTGGACGGTCGGGGGCATGGCCAAGGGTGCCGGGATGTTGGCCCCAGCGCTGGCCACCATGCTGGTGGTGATCACCACCGATGCCGTCATCGCCGCCGATGAGGCCGATGAGGCACTCCGGCGGGCGGTGTCGCTCACCTTCGACCGGACGGACTCCGACGGCTGCATGTCGACCAATGACACCGTGCTGCTACTCGCCAACGGTGCCACCGGTCAGGTGCCGACGCTGGCCGAGTTCACCGATGCCCTCACCGCGGTGTGCGCGTCCCTGGCCCGACAACTCATCACCGACGCCGAGGGTTCGAAGCACGACATCGAGATCCTCATCACCCACGCCGACACCGAGGCCGACGCCCTCGAGGTGGGCCGGGCCGTCGCCCGGTCGAACCTGTTCAAGTGCGCGATCTTCGGCGAGGACCCCAACTGGGGCCGGGTGCTCTCGGCCGCCGGGACGACGGAAGCGACCTTCGACCCCGACCAGGTGAGCGTCTCGTTCAACGGGGTGACCGTGTTCCGGCGCGGCTCCCTGGGGGAGGACCGTTCCGAGGTGCCGCTGGTCGGTCGGGAGGTCGTCGTCGAGGTCGACCTCGACGCCGGGGACGCCACCGCGACCATCTGGACCAACGACCTGACCTACGACTACGTCAAGGAGAACGCGGAGTACTCCACATGAGCACTGAGATCAGGGACGCCAACGAGCAGGCTGCCGCCTATTACAAGGCGCGGGCCCTGGTCGAGGCGCTGCCGTGGCTGGAGAAGTACTCCGGCGCGACCATGGTGATCAAGTACGGCGGCAATGCGATGACCAGTGAGGCGCTCAAGCAGGCCTTCGTCCAGGACGTCGTCTTCCTGCGCCGCTGCGGGGTCAAACCTGTCGTCGTGCACGGAGGTGGGCCGCAGATCAACCAGATGCTCGACCGGCTCGGCATCAGGAGCGAGTTCAAAGGCGGCCTGCGGGTCACCACGCCGGAGGCGATGGAGGTCGTCCGGATGGTCTTGGTCGGGCAGGTGGGCCGCGAACTCGTCGGTCTGCTCAACGCCCACGGCCCGCTCGCGGTCGGTATGTCCGGTGAGGATGCCGGGTTGCTGACCGCGAAGCGCCGCGGGACGACGGTGGACGGCGAGCCGGTCGACCTTGGTCTGGTCGGTGAGGTCGTCGACGTGCGCACTGAGGCCATCGCCGACATCATCGACGCCGGGCGCATTCCCGTGGTCGCGACCGTCGCGCCCGATGCCAGCGGCGAGGTGCACAACGTCAACGCCGACACCGCGGCGGCGGCGCTCGCCTCGGCGCTGGGTGCCGACCGGCTGGTCGTCCTCACCGATGTGGAGGGCTTGTACGCCGACTGGCCCCGGACCGATCAGATCATCGCCCAGATCACCACCGACGATCTCCGGGAGATGCTGCCGACACTCGCCTCCGGCATGATTCCGAAGATGGAGGCCTGCCTGGCGGCGGTGGAGCAGGGGGTCCCGCACGCGACGATCGTGGATGGGCGGCGCGCGCACTCGCTGCTGCTGGAGATCTTCACCGACTCCGGCGTCGGCACGATGGTGGTGCCGTCATGAGCAACCAGACCTACCTCGACCGGTACGACGCGGCCCTGATGCAGACCTTTGGCACCCCGGGTCGGGTGCTGGTCCGCGGCGAGAGACTCCACGTCTGGGACGCCGACGGCACCCGCTACCTCGACCTGTTGGGCGGAATCGCGGTCAACGCGCTCGGGCACGCCCATCCGCGGCTGGTGGCCGCCCTCGCCGACCAGGCCGCGACACTCGGCCACGTCTCCAACCTGTTCACCACACCGCAGCAGATCGCCCTGGCCGAGAAGCTCGCCGCGCTGGTCACCGGAGATTCCGGGCTTCCGGGGCGTGTCTTCCTCGCCAACTCGGGAACCGAGGCCAACGAGGCCGCCCTCAAGGCGACCCGGCGAACCGGCAGGACACGGGTCATCGCGATGACCGGATCCTTCCACGGACGCACAATGGGTGCGCTGTCGCTCACGGCGACCGCCGCCTACCGTGAGCCGTTCGAGCCGCTCCCCGGCGATGTCACCTGGGTGCCCTACGGGAATGCCGACGCCTTGGCCGAGGTGATGACCTCCGAGGTGGCTGCCGTCGTCGTCGAACCGGTTCAGGGCGAGGCGGGCGTAGTGGTCCCGCCCACCGGCTGGCTGAGCCGGGTCGGTGAGCTCTGCGCCGGCGTCGGTGCGTTGCTGTGGGTCGATGAGGTGCAGACCGGTATGGGCCGATGCGGAAGCTGGCTGGCCAGCCAGGCGGAGGGCGTGGTGCCGGACCTGGTCACCTTGGCCAAGGGTCTGGGCGGCGGGGTTCCGATCGGAGCCTGCATCGGTCTGGGCGCTGCGGGGGAGCTGCTGCAGGCCGGCCACCACGGTTCAACCTTCGGGGGCAATCCCCTCGCGAGCCGGGCAGCGCTGGAGGTCATCGCGACGATCGAGGACGAGAGCCTGCTGGCTCAGGTGAGGCGCACCGGAACCTGGCTTGCGGAGAGCATCACCGCTCTGGGCCTCCCCCAGGTCGCTGAGGTCCGGGGCCGCGGGTTGCTGCGTGGCATCGTCCTCACCGAGCCGATCGGCCCGACGGTTGTCGGCCGGGCGCTGGAGGCGGGGATCATGCTCAATGCCCCGCGTGCCGACGTCCTCAGGGTGGCTCCACCCCTCATCGCCACCCCGGAGGATCTGGAACCGTTCCTGGACGTCCTGCCACGGTTGGTGAAGGGTGACTGAACGATCGGTGCCGTCGACGAAGGCGGCCCGCCAGCAGCGCATTGGCGATCTGCTGACCAGACTGACCATCCGCTCCCAGGCTGAGCTGGCCGACCTGCTGGCCGACGAGGGGTTCGCGGTGTCCCAGGGAACGTTGAGCCGCGATCTGGTCGACATCGGGGCCCTGCGGGTGCGGACCGCCGAAGGAGACCTCAGCTATGCGGTTCAGGAGGCCGAACCGGTCGACCTGCACCGGGCCCAGCAGCGCCTGGTCCGACATCTGGGCGAACTGCTGCTGTCGGCGGAGGCCTCGGCGAATCTCGTGGTGGCCAAGACGCCGCCAGGAGCGGCGCAGTTCGTCGCCTCGCTGATCGACCGCGCCGGGGTCGATGCGGTGCTCGGTACGATCGCCGGCGACGATTCGGTCCTGCTGGTCAGCCGCGACCCGGTCGGCGGCGAAGCGCTGGCCGAACAGCTGCTGGTGTGGGGGGAACGGGACAAGAGTGACACCGACAAGGAGAGCGGTCGTGAGTGATGCAGGTGAGGGGCGGCTGTGGGGTGGGCGCTTCGCGGGAGGACCGGCCGAAGCGATGTTCGCGCTCAGTCAGTCAACCCAGTTCGACTGGCGTCTGGCCCGTGCCGATCTGGCCGGATCGCGCGCTCACGCCAAAGCCCTCTACCGGGCTGGTCTGTTGACCGAGGAGGAGCTGGCCGGCATGATCGACGGTCTCGATGCGCTCGACGCCGATGTCGCCTCGGGCGCGTTCGTGCCGGCACCGAGCGACGAGGACGTTCACGGGGCACTGGAGCGGGGTCTGATCGAGCGCGTCGGCCCGCAGCTGGGGGGACGGCTCCGCGCTGGTCGGTCGCGCAATGATCAGATCGCCACGCTGATCCGGCTACACCTGCGCACCGAACTGCGCCGGGTGGTCGCCGACGTCCTGGACCTGGTGGACGCGCTCCGGGTCCAGGCCGCTGACCACCTCGGCGCGCCGATGCCGGGGCGGACGCATCTCCAGTCGGCCCAGCCGGTGCTGCTGAGTCATCATCTGCTGGCCCACGCCTGGCCGCTGCTGCGCGATGTCGACCGGGTGCGCGACCTCGACCGCCGTCTGGCCGTGTCGCCGTACGGCTCGGCTGCGCTGGCGGGAACCTCGCTGGGTCTCGATCCCGAGTTCGTGGCGGCGGAACTCGGCTTCGCCTCGAGCGTGCCCAACTCGATCGACGGGACTGCGGCGCGTGATCTGGTGGCCGAGGCCGCCTATGTGCTGGCGCAGCTCGGCGTGGACCTGTCGCGGATCAGCGAGGAGATCATCTGTTGGTCGACGGTGGAGTTCGGGTTTGTGACGTTGGCGGACGCCTGGTCGACCGGCTCGTCGATCATGCCGCAGAAGAAGAACCCCGACGTGGCTGAACTCGCCCGGGGCAAGGCTGGACGGCTCATCGGGAACCTGTCCGGTCTGTTGGCGACGTTGAAGGGGCTTCCGCTGGCGTACAACCGTGACCTGCAGGAGGACAAGGAGCCGCTCTTCGATGGGTTGGACCAGCTCCGCATCCTGCTGCCGGCTGTCACGGGCATGGTGGCCACGCTGGTGTTCCACACCGACCGGATGGCTGAACGGGCACCTCAGGGCTTCTCGCTGGCCACCGATGTGGCCGACTGGCTGGTCCGCCAGCGGGTCCCGTTCGCTGAGGCGCACGAGGTGGCTGGCGCCGCGGTCCGCTACTGCGAGCAGCGGGGGTGCGACCTCACTGACCTCAGCGTTGACGATCTGCCCGCTATCGACGCGCGCCTGAACGCGGGCGTTCTGGATGTCCTCACGGTGACCGGTTCGATTGATGCCCGGGACGGGCGGGGTGGCACCGCCACGGCCCGCGTGGCCGAACAAGGCGATGAGATCGCCTCCGTCGTGGCCGGGCAGCGAGCCTGGCTTGCGGGTCAGGGCGTCGCGTAGCTGTCCTGGAGGTCGTCGCGGATCCATCGGACATCCTCGGTCCGGGTGGCCGGGCCTGTGAACTGGGAGTCCGTGATCAGCAGGTACTCGTTGGCGGGGGTGGTGTCGTTCCAGGTGGTGTCGACGGCCAGCCAGTCGTCTCCGATCTTCACCTTGTTCCACGCGTGCGGGCCACCCGCACTGACGTCGCCGGTGATGACCATCGCTTCCAGGCCGGCCTCCCGGGCCAGCAGCGCGTAGGCAGCCGAATAGCTGGCGCAGACTCCGGTTCCCTCCAGGAGTACGCCCGATGCCTCATAGGCCGACTCGTCGCCCTCGGCAATGGAGCCCTCACTCTGGAGTCGGTCGAAGGCATCGTGGTCGTAGGTGGCGTTCGCGCGGAGCCAGTCGTTGAGGGCGACCGCCTGCTGTCGCTGACTCATCCCCTCGCTCACCGTCTGGTCCACGACAGGGACGACGGCGTCACGAAGGTCCTCCTGAAGGGCCGCGCGGTCGGACGGCCCCCATCGGTAGAAGACGCGGAGCACGGTCCGGTCGTCATCGCCAGCCATGCTGTAGCGCTCAATCCCGATGGCGTAGGGGTTCTGATGCGTGGCCTCGGCGATGGCATCCTCCAACGGTTGGGCGCCCGGGGCGACCGCGAAATCGGTCACGTCGATGACCTCGGTGCCCGCGATGAGGTGTCCGGCGAGGAAGCGGACATAGTCATCGGAGCCGTGGACCGGGTAGGGCGTGTCGGCCGGCTCGCTCACCGGTGTCATGTCTTCGCGAACTTGGTCGATGGTCCCGGTCGTCATCTCGCGGTCGACAAGCCCGGTTGGTGGATGCGCGGCGGTTGCGGCGGCATTGAACTGTTCGATGACCTGGCCGGCGGTCAGCTCCGCTGGCGGGCGATGCCACAGAACCTCCGTGAAGAGCTGGGTGCCGACCCCACCGATCGCGATCACCCACGAGCCGCCCTCGGCGGTGATGCCGTCCTCGGGGATGTAGGCGGTCGTGAGTCGGGTGGCCCCGTCAAGTGCGGTGTAGGCGAAGGTCTGGGGCAGATCGTCGATCGAGCGGATGCGTCCCGCGGCAGCCTCGATGTTCGCCGCGAGCGCTGGCTCGAGCGGCAAGGGCGCGGTGATGGTGCTGGCATCGATCGTGCCGATGGGGGAGTAGTGCTTCCCGTCGGTTGCGATCACTCCCACGGCAAAGGCGGTGGTGGGATGGGTCCAATCCTTCAGGGACCCGTCCAGCAGCTGGTCGGCGCTCTGCCCCTGAAACATCACCAGGCTGCTGTTCTGTCGGATCGGGCCATAGCCCGTTCCGGCCTGGTCGATATCGTCGATCGACGACCAGGAGGTTCCTCCGGTCGGGTGTGCGGTGTAGTACCGCGCCCAGGCGTCCTCGTAGGCTGCCGACGAATAGGCGGTGACCACCACGTAGTCGGTGGCTCCCGGTACCTCGTCCCAACTGAGGTTCAGCGACCCGGTCGCCGGATCTGTTGCCGCCCTGAGTCCGGTCGGAGGTTGCAGCGACTGCCGTGGCGTGAAGCGGGTGACGACAGGCTCCGGAAGTGGTTCGCCTGCTTCGTCTATCTCGCGGACCAGGAAATACTCCTGTTCCAACCCCCACACGCGGTAGTTGTCCTCCGGGAGTACCCGGATCGACGGGTCGCCGGGGCGAGCTCGGTTCATGTTCTCCGGCTCACTGGGGCGGATCCACAGGTCGCGGGCCGGCTCGGCTTGGAACACCACCACTGAGGCCGGCTGTCGGAGGAGGGGGTCAAGGTAGAGGCGGAAACCCCTGTCGTCATCGGCGCGGGCCGCGTAGTCATAGTCGGCCGGAAAGGTCAGCGCAACGGTGGGGTCGAGGTGGAGAAGCGGTTCGGTCATCAGGAAGTCCCGATCGGGCACCGCGTGTGCCTCCGTTGGCAGAGCGACGTAGTCGTCCAGGCCGAATGCTGCCCGAAAGACGATCACGCCCCCGGTGCCGACCAGGCCGAGGACGACGACCACCGCGACAGCGATCACCCAGACCGGCGGCCGGCGCCTCGGTTTCGGTGCCGCGAGCTGCGGCGGGCCCGGCAGTGGGTGCTGATCGTGGTCGGGGCGCGCGGACAGCGGTTGCGCCAGTGCCGGGCCGGCGGCCACAGCGCGCGCGTCCGGTCGTACGTCGGAGGTCCACTGTCGGCCGTCCCACCAACGCAGCTGGGACGAGTCGGACGGGTCGGGCAGCCAACTCGGCGGGGTGGGTGTCGTCACAGACGCGGCCTCTCGATCAGGGGGTACGCAGCGTCAGGCTGCATGCACCATTGGACCACGTGCGCCACGTTGCCGTGATGCCCCGGCAGGATCGGCGGGAGATTGGCGGGGCAGTTCGGCATCCCGCGAATCTCTGTGAGCGAGGGGCCACGATGCCGTCCACGCCGGTCGTCGTCTGCCCTCCGTGGTGGGGACGGCGGTAGCCTGCCCACGTGAACTCCGTCCTTGACGAACTGACCTGGCGTGGGCTGATCGCCCACTCAACCGACCTCGAGGCCTTGGGTGAGCATCTCGACGGTGGGTCGATCTGCGCCTATGTCGGGTTCGACCCGACGGCTCCGAGCATCCACATGGGAAACCTGGTGCAGCTGATGGTGCACCGTGCCCTGCAACGCGCGGGGCATCGCCCCATCCTCCTCGTTGGTGGGTCGACCGGGTTGATCGGCGATCCCAAGCAGTCGGCCGAGCGAGTGATGAACGATCGCGAGGTGGTGGCCGGCTGGGTGGAGCGCATCCGGTCCCAGGTGGCGCGCCTGGTCGATCTGGACGGTCCGCACGCCGCCCGCCTGGTCAACAACCTCGACTGGACGGAGGGGTTGTCGACGCTCGATTTCCTGCGTGATGTGGGCAAGCACTTCTCGGAGAACCGGATGCTCGACCGCGAGGTGGTCAAGCAGCGGCTCGACACGGGCATCTCCTACACCGAGTTCAGTTACGTTCTGCTCCAGTCGCTCGACTACCGCGCGTTGTACCGCAGCCACGGCTGCACGCTGCAGACGGGCGGATCGGACCAGTGGGGCAATATCACCGCTGGTGTCGACCTGATCCGGCGCAGTGAGAGCGCCCGGGTCCACGCCCTGGCGACGCCCCTGCTCACCAAGGCCGACGGAACCAAGTTCGGCAAAACCGAGAGCGGCACCGTCTGGCTCGACCCGACCATGACGAGTCCGTACGCCTTTCACCAGTACTTCCTGAACGCCGAGGACTCGATGGTCATCAGCTACCTGAAGGTGTTCAGCGAGCGGTCCCGCGACGAGGTCGACGACCTGGCTCGCCAGACCGCCGAGAAGCCCTACCTGCGGGTGGCGCAGCGCGCCCTGGCCGATGACATCACCGACCTGGTGCACGGCGTGGCGGAGCGGAGAGCGGCCGAACGAGCGGCGGCCGCGTTGTTCGGACGCTCCGAGCTCGGCGAGCTCGATGCCCGGACCCTCGCGGCCGTCGGACAGGAGCTGGCCGCGCCCACGCTTCGGGTCGGCGGCAACCTGCCCACCGTGATCGATGCGCTGACCGAGGCCAAGGTGGTCCCGAGCCGGTCAGCGGCCCGTCGGGCGATCGAGGAGGGGGGCGCCTATGTCAACAACATCAGGGTCACCGACGTTGACGCCACTCTCGCCGAGACGGACCTCCTCGCCGACGGGTGGGTGGTCGTGCGTCGCGGGAAGAAGACGGTAGGGGCGGTACGGGTCGAGCGCTGACCCGATTTCCGGCTTGGGCGCGGACCGGGTTGCTCTCCGCCTGAGCCCGGGGCGGCGGGTCCCTGCCTGCCGCGAGACGCCTTCCGGGGCTTCGGCCGCCCGGACACGCCACGGTTCCGGCAGGTCGGCCCTCCGCCAGAAGCCAACTCCCGCCGCATCCGCCCGACGAGCCGCCGCTGGGCGCCGTCGCGAGCGGCACCCGATGGATGTGGGCGGGAGAACGATCCGCGAAGCGATGACCTGCGCGGGTCGCGCGCGGGGGGCCGCCGACCTCAGCGGGCCCGCACCAGGATGCGCGACAGGCGACCATCGCTGAATCGGCGCTGACACGGAGTCCGGTGACCAGGCCACCGCTCCAGGCTCAGAACTCACCAACCGGATCCACCGCGCCCGGGAACAACCACGAGCCATCTGAGGATCCGTCCAAGTGAGAGACCCAGCACCGGCGCAGTGGCCGCCCCGGGTGTCGCGGTGGGTCGAGCGCCGCGCCGTGGGAGATGTCGATGTCCCTGCGCCCGCGGGCGGTGTGCTCCCCAGCGCCGAGAACAGCTCATCGTTCACCCGGCGCCCTCTCCGCCTGAGACCGGCCGCAGAGCGGGGTTCGCGGCGCGACACGCCCGGGATGCAGATCGATTTGTCCCGCTGGCACTAATTCTGTAATGTTCTCTAAGCGCTCACGGGAGCAGAAAGGCCGGCTCAGCCGGAGGGACCGCCCCAGACGCGCAGACCATACCAACGACGACAAACCCTCCGGGGTTGGTGCGTCAACGGCGGCCGCAGGTGCAGATCCACGGATTTGACTCCACAGTGGCCGGTCAATAAAGTTGGTCAGGTTGCCTCCTCGGAGCGGTGAGAGCCGGTTTGGGTTGGGGTGTTGGTGGTTTGAGAACTCAACAGCGTGCTTAGGTCAATGCCAGTTGCAGCAACTGTTTTGGTTGTTGTTTTGCAC
>JBKEBV010000111.1:0-3491 GCA_047973315.1 Propioniciclava sp. | reverse complement strand
GCCACCGCACTCGCCTCCTGGGCGGTTGCGGCAGCGCCGACCTTTGCCACCTTCCTGGTCGCCTGGGCGGTGCAGGGCTGCTACACGGTCTGGCTTCCCATGGAGATCGCCATCATCCATCTGGCCGCAGGCCGGATCGACGCCGCCGACCAGCCAGCGATGACCCGAAGAGCGGCGGCGCTGCTGGTCTTCGCCCTGCAGGCAGGCGTGATCGCCGGCGCGCTCTCGGCCGGCGTCCTGGTCACGCTCCTCCCGCTCCCGGCAACGCTGGCCCTGCCGGCCGTCGCGGTCACGGCGTGCATACTGGCCATCATCCGGTTCGTGCCGGCGTCCCCGGGCACCAGCACCGGGGCGCTCGACACGGTGGGCATCGCCTGGCTCACCGCCAGCCTGCTCACCCTGATGGCCGGCCTGTCGCTGCTACGCACCGACGGACCGGCGAGCCCCGGACCGTGGCTGGCTCTGGCGGCCGCACTCGGGCTCCTGGTTCCGTTCGTCGGTCATGAGCTCCGCTGTCCGGAGCCGCTGGTCGACATCCGGCTGCTCACCGCCCCCGCCCAGTGGCCGGTCCAGGTGACCTCGGGTCTGTTCGGCGTCTCGGTCCTGGGGGCCCAGGTGCCGCTGTCAACCTTCGCCCGAACCGACCCCGCCGAGGTCGGCTACGGCCTGGGGCTGTCCGCGGGCCAGACATCGGTCATCATCGGCGTCTACGTGTTGTCGCTCGCGTTCGGTGCGTTGAGCCTTCCGACGATCTCCCGCCTGCTGACCCCGCGCCTGGCCCTGGTGGTGGCATCAGCCCTGGTCGGGACCGGATACCTGCTCTTCCTGCCCTTCCATGCCAGCCTGGCCCAGACGATGACCAACATGACCCTCGCCGGACTCGGATCCGGACTGCTGGTCGCTGCCCTCCCGGCCGCAGCGACGGCCAGCACAGCCCCTGGCCGGGCCGGGATGGCCGCCGGTCTGACGAATGCGACCAGGACCGTCGGCGGTGCCGTCGCCTCTGCGCTCTTCGGGGTCGCGCTGTTCCGCGGCGTGAGCGGCCAGACGGTGGTCGACGGCAGCACCGCGGCACCGTTGTCGGGCTACCTCACCGTCTGGTTCCTCTGCGGGGCGACGGCGCTGATCTGTGCAGCCATCCTGGCAGCGGTCGTCCCCCGCACCGCCTTCACCCGGGCGTCCTGAGCGCATTTGCTCTCCCCACCCCCCGACTAGATAAACTCTCAACAACCTAGGTTGTCTTCGCGGCCCCCCGCGCGTGGCACCACGCAGTGTCGGGCATCCCGGAAGGTTCCGGAGCCGATACCCCCTGTCGATGCCCTCCCGATGGGGCCGGCGCATCAGGAACGGCGAGAACAACACAGGTAGAACGGCTCCGAGGAGGAGGGGGACCATGACCCTGATCGGTCTGGACATCGGCGGTACCAAGATCCGCGGCGTCGCGGTGAACACGTCGGGCAGCGTGCTGGCCGACCTCACGCGACCGACGCAGCCGGGCCCCGAGGGAGTGACCGCCGCCGCCACCAGCCTCGCCAGGGATCTGCTGCACGTGGCGGCGCTCCCCGCGCGCCAGCTGCGCGCGGTCGGGATCGGAGTCCCGGGTCAGGTGGATCCCGCCACCGGGGTGGTGCGCACCTCGGTCAACCTGGCCATTGAGGAATGTGACCTGGGCCCACGCCTGAGGGCTGCACTGGGGGTCCCGGTCATGCTGGACAACGATGTGAAGGCGGCCGCGCTCGGGGCCGCAGAGTTCCTCGACCGGCCGGATGTGACCCTGGTGAACATCGGGACCGGCGTCGCGTCGGCCACCGTGCTCGAGGGCAGGCTGCTCCGCGGCTCGGCCAATGTCGCCGGTGAGATCGGGCACATCCCCGTCGATCCCGCCGGACCTTGGTGCAGATGCGGGCAACGCGGCTGCATCGAGGCTCTCGCCGGGGGACGCCAGGTCGCCGAGCGCCTCGCCGTTCATCAACCCAAGGTCAGCCTGCCCACACTGGTGAGTGCGGCGGCGGCCGGGCCTCCGGCCGCCGTGGACGAGCTCGCCCGGGTCTCCTCCGCGATCGCCACCGCAGTGCAGGTCACCGTCCTCGCCCATGGATCGCGGTGCATCGCCCTCACCGGCGGGGTGGTGCACGCCGGGGTCGGCCTGGTCGAGGCCGTCCGCGAGACACTCGAGCAGCGTGGCGCACAGTCGGCTTTTCTCGCCTCACTCGCCCTGCCGGGTCGGGTGATCCTGGTTCCGGCCACCGCACCGATCGCCGTCCTGGGAGCCGTCCAGCTGGCCGCGGAGGCGATCGCGGACTGATCCCGGGACCCTTCCTCAGCCCCCGAGCGCCACCGTCACGGCCTCGGAGTCCCCCGCCAAGGACGGCTCGCGACGGCTGACCAGGTCCAGGACCATCTTGACGCTGGCCGGGATCTCCCGGGCAGCGAACTCGTTCCACCGCTTCGAGGTCTGCTTCACCGACACATCGCCCACGCCGACCGCGTCAACACCGACCGCACGGCAGGTGGCCACGGCGCGCGGAAGGTGATAACGCTGGCTGACCAGCAGCGCCTGCGAGACCCCGAACACAGCACGCAGCCGGACGCAGGTGTCGTAGGTGTCCCGACCGTACTCGTCCTCCACGATCGCTGCCTGCGGTACTCCGTGATCCTCGAGGTAGCGGCGCATGTTCGTGGTCTCGGCATGGTGGTCGTCCGCGTTGTCGCCGCTGACCACCAGGACCGCTGCCTTCTGCTCGGTCCACAGTCGCACGCCGAGATCGAGCCGAGCCTGCAGGTAGGGCGAGGGCTGGCCGCTGCTGTACATCTCGGCTCCGAAGATCACCGCCACGTCCCGGGCGGGGGCCTCCTCCGCGGTGAGCACCCGTCCCCGGGACTCCGCCCGGACCCACACCGTCGGGACGGCCAGCGCGAGTCCGCACACGACCGCCGCGCCGATACCGGCACGCAGCAGGCGTCCAGGACGCCGGTCCCGGTCCCGATAGGTCACCGAGTCAGCGTAGCGGTAGCCGGAAGCACCCAGCGGCTGTCCTCCAGTCGAGGGAATTCCGCTGCGCGACCGCCCACGGACGTGCTGACGCCGTTCCCGATCTGACCTGGCTGTGTCATCGTAGGGCCGGCCGACAAGGTGGTCGACCCGACCACGGGCTCGTTCGTACCGGGCGGCCGGGACGCCCACGACGAGAAGGAGCCCCCTGTGTCAGGAAACGTCGGACTGGGCGTGGATATCGGCGCGACGACTGTGCGGGCGAGTATCGCGCGGCGCGCCGGCGGCAGGACCGTCGTAGCCCCCCTGCGGTTGAGTGCTAACTCGCCCGCCATGTCCGCCGCCGTCTTCGTCGGTGAGGACGGGACCCTCACCGTGGGCGATGCGGCGCTGCGGGCGGGCCGGGACGATCCACGGCGCCTGGTGGGGGACCTCCTCCACGCGGTCGGTTCGGCTGTCCCCCATGTCGTCGGGGGCCACCGAATCACCGCCGAGGCAC